>JAUSJX010000077.1 GCA_030647435.1 Candidatus Rokuibacteriota bacterium | reverse complement strand
ATCCCGAGGTGATAATCCAGCGCCTAAAGACTGGAGAGTGACGTCATGTGCCTTCAGCAGGACCGGGGACAGAGAATGCGGCAGATGGACAGCCTCATGCCCACGCTCAACGATCTGTACAAGCAGGGCCGGATGACGTGGGCCGAGCAGGGGAAGGGTTGGATTGGCCAGCCGGACGAGGTGCTGGGCGCGCTCGCGACGGATGGCTTCTACGAATGCCGCCGCGAGAGGCCGGCGAGCCCGAGCGGGCGCCGGCCGACGGGGGGCGCGTGGGACGGGGTCAAGCCGCACACGAGATCTGTGGCCTCCGTCACCTGGACGATCCGGCGGGCGCCGGAGCCGCCGATGGTGTTCATCGAAATTGACGGAGACTCGATCACACGCCCAGCGCCGACTCCGGTCGAGCGCTGACAAGGAGCCTGCCATGCTTTGGACCATCGCGGTCATTCTGTTGGTGCTGTGGGCGCTCGGTATGATCACTTCGTACTCGGCCGGCGGGTTGGTCCACCTGCTGTTGGTGGTCGCCGTCATTGTCGTCGTGTTCCAGTTCCTTGGCGGCCGCCGATCTATCTGACGGCGCCGCGGTGAGTCGGCTCTTTGAGTGATTTTCACCTGGATCGTCATTCGAATGGAGGTATGGCCATGAGACCACTGAGAGGGGTCGGGATCCTTGTCCTCGCCTTCGTGTTGGTGTCGGCCTGGGGGTGCGGTTCGACGGCAACGAAAGAGGGGACCGGAGAGTACGTCGATGACTCCGTGATCACGACGAAGGTGAAGACGGCGATCTTCAACGACTCCACCCTGAAGGTCAACGAGATCAACGTCGAGACGTTCAAGGGCGTGGTCCAGCTGAGCGGCTTCGTCAGGTCCCAGGCGGACATCGACCAGGCGGTCCGCGTCGCACGCGGGATCGCGGGCGTGAAGGCCGTCAAGCACGACATGCGGATCAAGTGACCGCAGATCGAGGCGGCGCGGCGGGTTCGGCTGACATCGCACACGAGGGGACGGCGATGCCTCGCGTCCGGCCGATGGCGTCGTGCAGGCCAGGAGGGAGGGCGTGTCATGCTGCGCGGTATCAGCGATTTGAAGCGGTTCACCATCGCAGCGACGGACGGTAATCTCGGAAGCGTGCGTGACCTGTACTTCGACGACCGGAGTTGGGCTGTGCGCTATCTGGTGGTCGATACCGGCCCGTCGCTTCCGGGTCGTCGGCTATTCGTCTCCCCCACATCCGTCCGGAGGTCGGACCCGGCCACCCTTCGCCTTGGCTTGAGCATGGCGGAGGTCGAGATCAGGTCAGTGAGCTCGGCTCCGCCGTGCGGCGTCCTGCCCGAGAGCCTGGCCCGCGCCGGAGACGGTGACGACCTGCACCTCCAGATGGCGACCACGGTCATGGGCTACGCCATCCGGGCGGAAGATGGGGAGATCGGCCACGTCAAGGATGTTCTTGTGGACGACAGGGCCTGGGCTATCCGGTACCTGGTCGTCGACACCGAGCATTGGTGGGCGGGTAAGACAGTGTTGGTGTCTCCGGGATGGTTCACCCGGGTGGCGTGGGACGAGTCGAAGACGTTCTTCTGCCTCGTCACGGCGGTCGGCGATGCGGGAGCCGCGGGTCGACCTGTCCCCGGCGAGCGGGCCCATCACAACGCCGGTGTCACCCAGGCGTCGAACCGGGACCTTGATCACGTCCCCGTCCAGATGAGCGGCTTCGTCAGGCCTCAGACGGACATCGACAAGGCGGTCCAAGTCGCACGCGAGGTCGCGGGGGTGACGTCCGTCAAGAACGACGTGCGGGTCACGTGACGGCAGATCGCGCCGTTGAGACGGGATCGGCTGAAACCTCTAACGAGGAGGACCGCGATGCGAACCAGTGGGGTGTTTGTCCTGGGAGCGCTCATGGGGGCAGGCGTCGTATGGCTGTGGGGACGGGAGATGGAGGAGTACGTGGAGGAGAGGACGCGCGGGGTGCGCACGAAGGTAGCCGAGGGCGTTCGGGCGGTAGAGGAGACGGCCGGGAAGGTGCTGGACCGCGGCGGGGATGTCCTGTACCGGGCCGACGAATTCTTGCAGGACACGAAGGAGCAGGTCGGCGAGGTTCTCCGGGCAGGGGAGGAAGCGATTCGCCCGGCACCAGCAGTGAGAAAAGCATGACCAAGAGAGGGAGGAGAGCGCCGTGAGACCCGTGACGCTCGTCGGTGTCGTGCTGATCATTCTCGGCATAGTCGCCCTGGCCTACCAGGGCATCACGTACACGACGCGCGAGAAGGTCGTGGACCTTGGACCGCTCACGGCCTCGGTCGACGCGGTAGAAGCGGCGGAGCATCATGCCTAATTGGAGGCACGTTCTCCCGAAACGTAGCGATGCTCGTGGGGGAGCAGTGGTCACACGCTGAAAGGAGACGTTCGATGCTGCTACTCATTCTTCTTCTGCTCCTGGTGTTCGGCGGAGGCGGCGGCTATTACGGCTATTCCAGATGGGGGACAGGCGGGGGCCTGGGGGTCGTCGGGACGGTCCTGCTCATCGTGGTGGTCTTGTACCTGGTCGGCGCGTTGCGTTGACCCTTTCCAGGATCGATCTGACATCGAGGGACAGGTGTTGGCACATGCACGGACGGTTCAAGGCTCTTAACGGGGACTCGCACATCGATCGAGTCAAAGGAGACAAGCCATGAAGCCAAGCACGAAGGACAAGGCACAAGGAACGTTTCACGAAGTGAAAGGCAAAGTTAAAGAGAAGGTTGGACGAGCGACGAACAATCCCGAGTTAGAAGCCGAAGGCCAGGTCGAAAAGATCGCTGGGAAGGTCCAAAAGAAAATCGGCCAAGTGAAGAAAGTCCTCGGAACATAGCGGGGACGGCGCCCCTTGGCGAGGGACGGAGTCGTGTCACACGACATTCTTGGCGTCGCAGATGGCAGTTCGCCACTCCCGGGTTCAGAGGCCTGGGAAGACATCGGGAGGCACCGACGTTGGGTGTCTACACCGAGAAAGTGAAGGAGGGTTTCAGATGGTCATGATCTTTCGCCGTTTCCGGAGGGTGAACGTGTGGGCAGTCGCTGTGTTGGCGGCCGGGGCCGTTGCCTCCTGTGCACCGTTGCCCTCGTCGCAACAGCCGGTGCAGTCGAGCAACCCGACCGTTACCTACAACTACCGGACTGACCAGGAACTGGTTCAGGCCAACCAGAACGCGACGACGTATTGCAGTCAATATCAGACTGCCCCGCGAACCGCGAACATCACAAACAATGCAGACGGCAGCAAAGCCGTGGTCTTTGAATGCGTGCGAACCGCGTTTCCCGCGCCGCCGCCGACCACTCCGAGCCAGAGCTACACCTATCGGACGGATCAGGAGCTGGTGCAAGCGTCGCAGACCGCTGGCGCCTACTGCCAAAAGTACGGCTCGCAGCCGATGACGTCGAGCATGGTAGCCAACCCGGACGGAAGCAGGACTGTGACGTTCCGATGTGGCCTACGGTGAGCTGGCCCTTGGGCGCGTAGACGATGCAAGCGGGAAGTGGGTTCACGTTCCACCAGGGCGGCTTCAAGACACCAGCCGAATTCCAGTCCTGATGGGAGCGATGTTGAGTCAACGGCACGTAACTGCCAGAAACATTTAAGAAGGGAAAAGCGGGAGAGGGCGGTGGATAGAGTAAAGGACTCTCTTACAGGCAACCGACCCCGCCGCCCGGCCAAGTAATAATCGCCGGTTGCGCGGACGATGAGCAGGGGCAAAGCGATCGCGATGCGGATGGACGGCCCGTGCAGCTCGAGATCCCGGCGACAGGACAACGAGTCGCCGGCGAGTAGGTAGCGTTAAACTCCTGCGTGAGGAGGATCGGACTATGCGGTACGGTACTAGGACGATTACGGCAGCGATCATGATGGCACTCGTCGCCGTGGCCCCGCTGACGGCGGGCGCCGCCGACACGGCGGACAAGGCCAAGGAGAAGGCCCAGACCACGACGCAAGAAACCAAAACGATGGTTACCGACAGCTGGATCACCTCGAAGGTTAAGATCTCGCTCTTCGCCGACGAGCGGGTGAAGGGGAGCCAGGTCAGCGTCGACACCACCAAGGGGGTCGTCCACCTCCGCGGCAAGGTCGACTCCGCCGAGGCCAAGAGCGCCGTCAGCGATATCGCGCAGGGGGTCGAAGGCGTGAAGTCCGTGAAGAACGATCTCCAGGTGGTCGCGCCGACGGCCCGGAAGGCAGTGGACGCCAACGATAGCGACATTGCGAAAGCCGTCGTGACGCGCCTTTCCAAGGATAAGCAGCTCAAGAAGGTGGATGTCCGCACCGATGCCGGTGTCGTCACGCTGACGGGTCAGGTGCCGACCATCGGCGCAAGTGCCAAGGCCTCCGAGATGGCGCGCGACGTCCCCAGCGTGAAGTCGGTCAAGAACGAACTCACCTTCACGAAGTAGCGCACCAACATGGACATCATCAACGCGAATTGAGAGCATTGTTTCAAGAGAGGAGGTGAGAGGCCATGGCGCAATACAAGTGCGCGAAGTGTGGGAAGACGTCTCCCACAGCTGGGAATTGCTGCGGCGCGCCCATGAAGGAGGTCAAGTGATCGGCTAAGGATTACGCGAAGAAGGCTGGAGCGAGGTCACCCTCGCCCCAGCCTTCGCGCAGCCGGCGATCATTCTACCGAGACGTCGCCGTCGGGCGGATGCAGTTGATTGCCACGATCGATGACCCCGTCGTCATCCAGCGGATCGATCCTCCCGCCGCATCTTACCTCCCCACGGTGCGCAATCCAATCGGGGAGCACTTCAGCAAAGTCGTAGACCAAGGTCCAATAGGCACGCCGGATACCCTCAACTAGAATCGAGCCAGAATCACGATCCGGACGACTTCAAAAGACGACTCGGCGGAGGCTGGACCAACCGTGACAAGGCCACTTGCTGGACGTGACTCGTCAGGACAGCGGTCCAGGGCTCCCAAATTCCGCGCAACTGATAGGGGCCCTGGTGCTTCCTCCAGCTGCTTTGTGGCCCGCATTCTGCGGTCGATAGGCTCGCGCCGCACCGTTTGCGTCTCGGTTTCCGCCCTGGTACTGCTGTTCCTGCTCTCGGGGGTGGGGCTTGTCCAGCACATCTACTTCAACCGGAGCGGGCTGCCTGACCTCGACCCGTTCATCCGTTTCGAGCTTCCCACGATCGGCCAAGTCTCCGACATCAACGGCAAGGTGCTGGTTGAGCTGGCACGGGAGTACCGCCGAGTCGTCCCCTACGACGAGGTACCTCCCGTTCTTCGCGACGCCATCTTGGCGGCCGAAGACAAGAACTTTTTCTCCCACGCCGGCATAGAGTACCGGGCGCTGCTCCGGGTGGGTTACAAGACGGCCGTGCACTCGGTGGCCGCCTGGCGGAAGGGCGGCCTCGAGTTGCGGCTGCGGTTCCCCCAGGGGGGTTCGACGCTGACGCAGCAGCTCGTCCGCGGTTACTTCCTCCGGGACCGTGTGAGCCGCGAGAACGGCGCCGCCCTCTTCCGCGACAGTGTGACGTCGCGGCTTCTCTCCGCGGCCTTGGGCGTTCCGACCACGAACAAGCTCTTGCGGAAGCTCGAGGAAGTCCGCCTCGCGCTCTGGCTCGAGGAGGAGATGCGCGGGCGCTACGGATCGCAGGAGCAGGCGAAGCGCGAAATCTTCGCCCGCTTCGCCAACCTCACCTACTTGGGCAACGGTCGCTACGGTCTTGCCGCCGGCTCGGAGTATTACTTCGGCAAGTCCCTGTCGAGCTACACGGTGGAGGACGCGGGAAACGCCGCGTTGCTGGCGGGGATCACGAAGTCGCCCCGGGACTACAGCCCGGTGCCCGGCGACCCGCGGCCGCTGCGCCGCCGCAACGAGATCCTGGCCCTGATGGCCCGCAACGGTTACATCCCCGAGGGTCTCGCGAAGCGCTGCCAGGCCGAGCCGATCCTCGTGGCGACCGATAGCCCCGTCAAGACCCACGCGCCCGCAGCGATCAATACCGTCTTGGACGAGGTGAAACAGCATGGCGCCGGCCGCTTCGGGGTCGAGGACCTCTTCCAGGGACGGATCTCGGTCCGCTCCACCGTGGACGATCGGGTGCAGACCATCGTGAACGAAGCCTTGGAGAACGGCCTGGCCCTCTACGAGAAGCGTCACCTCGGGGCGAAAGGGTTGATCCAGGGCTCGGTGGTAGTACTGCGGAACGCGGACGCGGCGATCCTGGCCGAGGCGGGGGGGCGGCAGCTCGATAAGGGTCGCTACACCCGCTACTCCGATTACAACCGCGTCACGGGCTCGCTGCGGCAGCCGGGCTCGGCATGGAAGCCGCTGGTGTACCTGGCCGCGTTTCGCCAGGACATGAATCTCGACAGTATGGTGCCAGACGAGCCCGTCTGGGTCCCCGCAGGGACCAATCGTCCGGTGAAGTGGATTGCCAACTACGACAAGCAGTTCAAGGGTCTGATCACGATGCGTCAGGCACTGGCCGAGTCCCGCAACGCGGTGGCGGTGTGGATCACCCGCGAGATCGGTCTGGACAGGGTGATCGGGACCTCCCGGGATCTGGGCATCCGCACCCCGCTGCAGCCCTACCTCACCACGGCGCTGGGCGCGTCGGAGGTGCGGCTGCTGGAGCTGGCCGGTGCCTATCGGGCCATGGCCTCGGGAATCCTGGCGGTGCCCCACATCATTGATCGGGTGACCGACGCCTCCGGTGGGGTGCTCTATGAGGCGCCCCGAGCCGAGATCTACATCGGCTCCACCCACCTGAGCCTTATCCAGGAGGGGCTGCGCGGCGTGGTCCGCCTCCCGGAAGGCACCGCCCACAGCCTCGATAGCCGCGACTTTCCGATCCCGGTGATGGGCAAGACCGGGACGACGAGCGACTTCCACGACGCGCTGTTCGTGGGGTCCACCTACGGGAGGCAGGGGATCACCGTCGCTGTCCGGGTCGGGTTCGACGACAACCGCACGCTGGGGGAGATGGAGACCGGGGGCCGCACGGCGCTGCCGATCTTCCGCGAGGTCATGCTCCATGTCTACGAGCGCCAACTCGTGGGGCCAGTGCCGCAATTCCCTCGCGAGATCGAGGACCGGATCGACGAGTACCTGGCGCGGCAATCCGCGCTCAAGGCCTCATACCTCGGGCCGCCACCGGAGGCGACGCTCACTCAGTCAGGCGCGCGAAGACAACGCGATGCGGCCTCGTTCTCTCCGTGAACAGCGTGCGGCCAAGCCATTCAAAGCGCTCGCCCGCTGAGGCGTCTCGCGTAGCGGATGACCTCGCAGGTGCGACGCCATTCTCCGGCGGCGGGCGGCCCAAAAGAGCCGGACCCTGGCCCGGCGCGTTCGCTACAATCGGGCCGCAGCCATGCAGGGCACCCGGGGCGGGCTGACTGGCGACCTATCGGTCCCGCGCAACCTCCCGGAGTCCCAAAGGCGCTGACGACGGACATCCAAAGGAGAGAGACCATGAAGAAGTATACCCTGCCTGAACTGCCATACGGCTACTCGGCGCTGGAGCCCCACTACGCTGCGCGGCTGCTCGAACTGCACCATGGCAAGCATCACGCCGCCTATGTCGCCGGCGCGAACGCGACGCTCGACAAGCTCGCTGCGGCACGCGAACAACGCAACTTCGAGGCGATCAACCAACTGCAGAAGAACCTGGCCTTTCACGTCTCCGGGCACGTGCTGCACTCACTCTTCTGGCGCAACATGAGCCCGCACGGCGGCGGACAACCAGTGGGCGAGCTGGCGGCGGCAGTCCAAGAGTCGTTCGGCACCTTCGACGCCTTCAAGAGCCAGCTGACGGAAGCGGCGCTCAACGTTCAGGGCTCCGGTTGGGGGGCGATGGCGTGGGAGCCTGTCGGTCAGCGCTTGGTCGTGGAGCAGGTCTACGACCACCAGGGCAACATCGGTAACGGTACGGTGCCGTTGCTGGTCCTCGACATGTGGGAACACGCGTACTACCTGCAGTATCAAAACGTCAAAGGCGACTGGGTCACGGCGTTCTGGAAGCTGGTCAATTGGGAGGACGTGGCGCAGCGCTTTCAGAAGGTGCACACACTGGACCTCGGGCTGTAGCCGGGCTCCCAGCTGGCCTGTCCCGTCACCACATTCGGATGAATCCGTGGTGTTGGAACGATCTGTCGGTGAGCGTATAACTGGACACTGAGGGAGGACCGAATGGCGAGTGCCTCGTATCACGAATCGCTGGAGCTGCTGTCGGGGGAGACGCGCGAGATGCACCGTGCGATCGTCAGCCTGATGGAGGAGCTGGAGGCCATCGACTGGTACCAGCAACGCGTCGACGCATGTTCCGATCCGCAGTTGAAGGATGTGCTGCTGCACAACAAGAACGAAGAGATCGAGCACGCCTCGATGGTCATGGAGTGGATCCGCCGTCACAATGACCACTTCAACGAGATGCTGCGAAAGTACCTGTTCACTGAGCAGCCGATCACTGGAATCGAGAAAGGCGCTGGGACAGAGAGTCCTGGCGCCTCAGCCACCGAGGCGCTCGGCATCGGCAGCATGAAAGGGGGATGAGCCGTGGACCTGTTGAAACGCAATCATGCACCGATCACCCCGGAGGCCTGGAAACAAATCGACGACGAAGCCAAGCGCGTGCTCCGGCTCAACCTGGCGGGACGCAAGCTGGTTGATTTCGATGGTCCGCACGGCTGGCAATACTCTGCAGTCAACACGGGCCAGCTCACCATCAGGACCGACGGCGGCCTCGGCGTGCCGTGGGGCGTGCGCGGGGTCGTGCCACTGATCGAGATCCGCGTGCCGTTCGAGCTGCCGATGATGGAGCTCGACAACGCCTCCCGCGGCGCGGTGCTGGATCTTCCAGCGGTGGTCAGTGCCGCGGAGAAAGCGGCGCACGCGGAAGACACCGCGATTTTCAACGGCTTCAAAGCCGGTGGCATCGAGGGCATCATCCCGTCCAGCCCACATCCGGCGATTACCATCCCGGACGATTACGCGGACTATCCGTCCATCGTGGTGGACGCCGTCGAGACGCTGCGACGCGGCGGGATCAACGGGCCCTATGCGTTGGCGCTCGGGCCGGGTTGCTACGCAGGATTGGCCCAGGCCGCGGAGGATGGCTATCCGATCCGCGAGCGCGTCGAGCACTTCCTTGACGGGCCGATGGTGCTGGCACCAAAGGTCGACGGCGCAGTGCTGCTCTCGCATCGCGGCGGTGACTTTCAGCTCAGCGTCGGGCAGGATCTCTCCATCGGTTACGCGGGGCACGACAAGGACAAGGTCTCCCTCTACCTGACCGAGTCGTTCGCCTTCCGCGTGCTGGAGCGCGGCGCGGCCGTGTACCTCAAGCCGAAGCGCGGCAAAAAGTAGCGATCCGCGCGGGCGCAGCAATGAAATCGGGAACGATCTCTCAGGCTGGGGATCCGCAGGGGCGGCCGCATGTCGCCCACCCGCTCCACGCGGCGAGGGAGGCCCGGGGGGAGAGGACCGCTTTGTCCGGCAACTGGCCCTGATCGCCCGTAGCGAACTCAGGGGAGGGATGCAGGCGTGAGGCGAGGTCGGCTCTTTTCGCAGTTAGACTGGTTTTCGCGGAGGGGCCCTAAGAGACAGAAAGGTTCGATCCAATCGGAGGAACGAATGTTCGCGAACAGAAAGGCGAACACTTATTTCTAACTGAGTGGCGCGGGTAAGAATAACTGACTCCCCGAGCGCGCTCTTAGAACCCACCGCGAATCCCCCTTTTACCCCTGTAAGCCCAACTGGGGGTTCACTTCCTCGGTAGGAGATCAAGCCGCGCCTGCCGCGGCCACCCTGGTTCACCGACTGGCCTGCGGTGACGGGCGACCCGGGAATCACCTAGGAGCTCGCCTCGTCGGCAAGGTGTCCACGTACATCGTCGTCTTCTGCGAGGCCATCCGGAGGTCGTCCTCACTGACGATGTTGTAGCGGTCGAACATGCTGCGTGTCAGGTGGCCAGTCACCGCCATGGCCACTCGCTCGGGCACCCCGGCGCGCACCATGTTCCGGGCAGCGGTGCGACGCAGGTCGTGGAACAGCTTGTCGGGGACCCCGGCAGCCCGGCAGGCGGTGGCCCAGGCCTTGCGGAAATCTCCCACGGGCTCACCGTCTCGGTGAAACACCAGCGCGGCGACTCGGACGTGGCCGTCCTTCTCGAACAGTCGGGCCTGCCAGCGACGGTCAATCAGCTCGGCAAGATCACCCTCCAGCATGACGGTGCGGCCCCGGCCGGTCTTGGCCGCTTCAGGGCGGAGCCGGATCGCCCCGGCGTCCCGGTCCACGTCGGTCCACCGGAGGGAGATGATCTCGCCCTTCCGCCAGCCCGTGAGGTAGGCGAACCGGGTGAAGTCCTGCAGGTAGGCGGGCAGGGCAGCGACCACGGCCTCCAGGTCGGGCCGCTCGAAGAAGCCCTGCCGAGCGTTCTGTTCCTCGAGCGTCTTCACCTTCGGGATAGTGGGGAGAAGCTGACGGTCGTGGGCGAGGCGCAGGGCCCGCCGAAGAAGCTCCAGCTCGCGGTTGACGGTCGCGTTTGACTTCTGGTCCTTCCGGCGCTTGGAGATGTAGGCCTCGATCGCCCGGAAGGTGATGCCCACTGCCCGCCAGTCCCCGAAGTGGGCTCTCACGGGCTTGACGTGGGACAGGACGGAGCCGAGGGACTTGACCCTACGCAGCCTGTAGTCCGACACGAGATCGTCCAAGAGAGAGCCAAATTGGAGCAGCCGGTGTTGGGGAGTGTGAACTGCGTGAGCCCTTGCCGATCAGCGGCCAGCTCGTCGAGCTTCTGCCGGTGGACCCGCTTGGCGAGCATGCCCCTGAGCTCCGGGTCAAGTGCCTCGATCTCCACCATCGGGATTCGCATGGTCACGTCCCCTCCCTGACTCACCGCGATTCGCCCTCTTCGGGCGCGGCGGCCTGCTCGCGGAGCACGCGCTTGAGCACCTTGCCTGACGGGTTGCGCGGCAGGGCCTCGATGAAGCGTACCGCGCGCGGCACCTTGAACCGGGCGAGCCGGGCGCGGCAAAACTCCAGCAGCTCCTCCGCGGCCGCGCGGGCCCCGGGCCGCAGCACCACGAAGGCCATCGGCACCTCGCCCCACCGGGTGTCCGGGCAGCCCACCACGGAGGCCTCCAGCACCGCCGAGTGCTCGTAGAGCACCCGCTCGACCTCGGGCGAAGCGATGTTCTCGCCCCCGCTGATGATCATGTCCTTCTTCCGGTCCGCGATGTAGAGGAACCCGTCGGCGTCCAGCCGCCCGATGTCGCCGGTGTGGAACCAGCCGCCCCGGAACGCGGCAACCGTCGCCTCCGCGTCCTTCCAGTATCCCTTGAACACCTTCGGCCCGCGGAGGACGATCTCCCCGAGCGCGTCAGGCGGCATCGACCGGCCGTCGTCATCCCAGACCTGGACCTCCAGGTGGAGGCAGGGCTTGCCCACCGACCCGAGCTTCTCCACCGTCTTGCGCTTGTCCAGGAAGGTGTCGCCGGACACTGTCTCCGTGAGGCCGTAGGCGTCGGCGAACCACGCGTTCGGGAAGGCGCGGAGGAGCCGCGCGATCAGCGGCAGCGGCATCTTCTCGCCGCCGTCGATGATCAGCCGCACGCCCGAGAGATCCCGGCGCTCAAGGGATGGGTGCGCCAGGAGCTGGTTGACCATGGCCGGGGCCAGCCACACGTTGGAGATGCCGTGGCCCTCCAGCGCGTCGAGCACGGGTTCGGCCTCGAACTTCCGGTGGATCTCGATCGTGCCGCCCGCGTACAGCACGGTCGTGCTCGTCAGGTCGAGGGCGCCCACGTGGTACAGCGGGCCGCAGGCGAGCCCCTTGTCCTCGCCCGTGATGCCGAACTCGGCCACGTGGGCGATGTTCTTCCAATAAAGGTTAGGTAGGTGATCATGACGCCTTTGGGCCGCGCTGTCGTCCCCGACGTGTACATGAGCCGGTGGAGGTCGTCGCCTGCCACGGGCTCCATGGCCGGCGCGTCGCCGTCCTGGCGGAGGACTTCGAAGGCGGTCCAGCCCGCGGGCGCCGCGCCGACGCAGACGAAACGGGCTCCGGCGAGCTGCGGCCGGGCGGCCTCGGCCAGCGGGACCAGCTCGGGCTCCGAGACTACGAGCGCGGCGCCGGCGTGGCTGGCGATGTAGGCGACCTCCGCTCCGGCCAGCCGCCAGTTGATCGGCATGAAGATTGCGCCAATCCGGCTAATGGCGAACATCACCTCGATGAATTCCGGGCAGTTGTAGAGGAGCACCGCCACGACGTTCCCCTGACCGATCCCGAGGCGCCGCCGCCCCGTAGCCGTCCGCGCCGCGCGCCGGTCCAACTCCCCGTAGGTGATGGTCTCCCGCCCCCATACCAGGCACGGGCGGTCCGGGAAACGGTCCGCGTGGTGGGCAAGGATCCCGGCCAGGTTGAAGGCGCTCATGGCTCACGCCGTCCGATTCTTCCGATACGAGTTCTTCACCGCAATCTTTCCATCGTGGAAGGTAAAGAGATCGCACCCTGTGACCTCGACCCGTGTACCATCCGCACGCGTCCCCGTGAAGGTCCACTCCGACACACCCCGGTTGCCGCTGATGAAGTGTCGGGCCCCTCCCCAGTGGGCGTCCGGAAACGTCGCAAAGACCTCGCCGAATCCCTTCCGTACCTGTTCCCGCCCCTCATAGCGTATCCCGCAGACGGCCGATCCGGCACTTGCCTCGAACACGCAGTCCTCGATCATAAAGCGCATGAGCTCGTCGACATCGTGCCGGTTCCACGCATCCGCGAACGCGTCGAGGAATTTCGCGGTGACCGGGGTCCGCTTCCTTACCTTTCGCTTCGGTGACTTCTTCGTGGCCATGTGTCAACCCCCTACTCAATCACCTGATCCGCCCACAGTAGCAGCGACGGCGGGATCGTTAGGATTTTCTTGAGGTCTGAGAGACGAACGTACTCAACAGTGGCCGGAGGGCTTTGCTGCCACACTTGGGGACTTAACCTTGCCCTTCTCGTGCTCGCGAATAGACAGGGTGAGTATCACCGCACGCTGGCACTTGTCGCAGTGGTATTCGTACATGGGCATGGCTGCTCCTCCGGCTGGCTCGCACCTCGAACCGTTACCCTGCTCCGGCGTTTGCATACTACCGCTTTCAGGGAGCCCTGGAAATAATCAAGGTATAGAGTCCCGCCTCATGAATCACCTCGTCGGCCTGTCCCAGCAGCGATGGCGGGATCGTGAGCCCGAGCGCTTTGGCGGTCTTGAGGTTGATCACCAGCTCGAAGTTCGTCGGCTGCTCGACGGGCAGGTCGGCGGGTTTCGTACCCTTGAGAATCTTGTCCACGTAGGTCGCGGCGCGTCGGGCGAACGCGGCCACCGTCGCTGCCTGGATGCCCCGCTCCTGATCTCGACGCTGGGAGAGCTGGTCCAGGCGGTGGCGCTCAACGGCTCTCTCTACCCCAGCGCCTCGCCGCGGTCCAGCACCAGCGCCTGGCCAGTCGTCGAGTCGTTCTGAGCGAAGAGCACAACCGCCTGAGCCACGTCGTCCAGGTCAACCGGCGGTAGCTCGGCGCTCTCCAGGATCTCCTTCTGCATCTCGGGCGGAAAATACTGGCTCAGCCAGCGTGTCGCCAGCGAGCCGGGGCAGACCGCATTGACCTGCACGGTTGGCGCCAGCGCCTTGGCCAGGCAGGTGGTGAGCATCACCAGCGCCGCTTTGGAGACGATGTAGGGCAGGGAGCTTCCGCGCGGAACGAACGCGGAATTCGAGGCGACATTGACGATCTTGCCCCGTCCGTGTGCCTTGAGGTGCGGTGCCGCCGCCTGAGCGCACAGGAACGCGCCCTTCACGTTCACCGCTAGGATGCGATCGAAGTCCTCACTCCGCACCGCCTGCAGGTCCTGCAACGGGATGTAACGGGTTACCCCGGCGTTGTTGACCAGCAGGTCCAGGCGGCCGAACTTGGCCACGAGCCGCGCCACCATCACCCGCACCGCGCCTCGTCACGCACGTCTGCCTGTACCGCCAGCGCTTGCGCCCCGAGCGCCTGCAGCTCGGCCGCGGTGGCGTGCGCTTCGGCTTCGGAGCGCGAGTAGTTGACCGCCACGGCCATCCCCTGGCGGGCCAAGGCCAGGCTGATCGCCCTCCCCAGCCCGGTGCCGCCCCCGGTCATGAGCGCGGCCTTCCCTTGTAGCTCCATCGCCACCTCCCTACCAGAGAGCGTAGATAACATAACCCGTTCTCAGACCTGAACTGAACTGGCACAGCTGGCGGTCGTGGGTCACGGCGCCGGGTGACATGGTCCGGACGAGGATACCGGCGGCGACGTGGCGCGGCAGGGCGCCCGGGCGGCCCAGCCGCGCCGACGCGCCCGCGCGTCAGCGCGCCACGAACTTCTGGGCGCGCTTGGCGTTGTCGACCTCGGTCGTGTAGATGTTGCCCTTCGAGTCGACGGCCATGTTGTGCACCCAGTGGAACTGCCCCGCCTGCCGGCCGCTGCGACCGAAGAAGCCGAGGATACGGCCGGAGTCGCGCAGCAGCGTCCACACGTGGTTGTTTTCGCCGTCGGCGTTGTAGAGGAACGTCTGCGCGGCGTCGGGCGACAGGTCGGCGTCCCAGGTCGAGCCGTTGCCGCGCGTGTCGGGCGCGACGACGAAGTCCTTCACGAAGGTGCCGTCCTTGCGGAAGACCTGGATGCGGTTGTTGACCCGGTCGCACACGTAGAGCAGGCCGTCGCGGGACAGCCGGGCGCAGTGCACCGGGTTGCCGAAGCCCTTCACCGACGCATCGCCCGGCGGCCGGCCATTGGCGCCCCAGTGACGCTTGTAGGCGCCGGTTCTGGTGTCGAAGACGATCACGCGGTGGTTGCCGTAGCCGTCGGCCACGAAGATCTCGCCGGCGGCGATGTCGACGGCGACGTTCGAGGGACGGTTCATGTGCGCGGTGTCGGAGTCGTTGCCCACCACACCGGGCTGGCCGATGGTCCTCACGTGCTTGCCGTCCCTGGTGAACTTCAAGATCATCCCGTCCTTGGGGCCGTTGCCTGCCAGCCATACGTTGTCCTGGGCGTCGACGGTGATGCCGTGCTCGTTGTCCGGCCACGGGTAGCCCTGGCCGGGGCCGCCCCAGGCCTGAAGGAGGTTGCCCTCGAGGTCGAACTCCATCACGGAAGGCGCAGGCACGCAGCACTCGTTGCGCGGCGGCGTCAGCGTGGCGCCCTTCTCGTCCTCGGTGAGCGTGCGCGGCCGCTGGACGACCCAGATATGGTCCTGGCGGTCCACGGCGACCCCTGCGGCCTGGCCCATGAGCCAGCGGTTGGGCAGTGGCTTGGGCCAGGACGGATCGACCTCGAAGCGGGGCGGCGCGGGCTGCGTCTGTGCGCTGACCAGGGCCCCGGTGGCGGCCGCGACGACGGCGACGATGACGGCTGCGAGGAAGCGATGTCGCATGGTACCCTCCCGCGGCTCAGGGGAACATCGAGAAGTCGATGAGGTCCTCGCGAAAGCCGCGAAGACGATCCGCGCGCATCTGCGTCCGTCTCCTGCTCATGGCCTCGGTCTCGCGCGATCGGCCTCCTCGCGGTGTGTCCAGCGCCCGTGCGCCATCGACAGCGATACTGCTCCTGCCATGCGATGGCGTCAAGACGCGCGTGCGGCAGCGGGCTCTCGGCCCGGGTCTGCCGAGGGCGGACGCGCCCGCAGGCTTTCACGCGGCCTCCCGCGGCTCTGCGAGAGCGTAGGTAACATAGACATTATGACTTCCAAGAGGAGAGGCTGACCTCCGGCTCAACGCGGGTTAGCCTTGGGGCCAGCGCCGCCATGTGCGCGGGGCACATTCCCACAACGAGCTTGGAGGTCAGCCATGGAACAGTCTAGCAAAACTCTCTACGTTGGTCTCGACGTCCACAAGGAGTCCATCGCCGTCGCCTACGCGCCGGAGGACCGCGGCGCCGAGGTCGTATCCCTGGGCCCGATCGGCACGCGGCAGTGCGACATCGACAAGCTGCTCCGGCAGCTCCAGGCCAAGGCCGCGCGGCTCGTGCTCGTCTACGAGGCCGGCCCGTGCGGGTACTGGCTGTATCGGTACCTCACCCGGAAGCGCGTGACCTGCCACGTCGTCGCCCCGTCGCTGATTCCGCGCAAGCCCGGCGACCGGGTCAAGACCGACCGCCGCGATGCCAGGACGCTGGCCCGGCTCCTGCGCAGCGGCGATCTCACCCCCATCTATGTGCCCCAGGTGCAGGACGAGGCCCTGCGCGACCTGAGCCGGGCGCGCGAAGACGCGATGCAGGATCTCACAGCGGCCACGCATCGGCTCAAGGCCTTCTTGCTGCGGCAGGATATTCGCTACGAAGGCCGGGCGAGCTGGAACGCCGCCCATCTGCGCTGGCTCTCCGAAGTCGTCTGCCCCACGCCCGCCCCGCAGATCGTCTTTCACGAGTACCTCCGCGCCGTGACCGAGCAGCACGACCGGCTGGGGCGCCTGGAGCACGAGCTGCACGAGGCGGTGAAGAGCTGGCGCCTGGCCCCGGTGGTCGAGGCGATCCAGGCGCTGCGCGGGGTCGACCTCACGAGCGCCATCATCCTGATCGCCGAACTGGGGGACCTCACACGGTTCGACAACCCCCGGCAGCTCATGAGCTACCTGGGGCTCACCCCGTCGGAGGACTCCTCGGGGGCGCGACGGCGGCAAGGCGGCATCACCAAGGCCGGGAACAGCCACGCCCGGCGCGCGCTGGTGGAAGGGGCGTGGGCGCCTATCGGTTTCCTGCGAAGGTCAGCCGGCATCTGCAGCTCCGGTTGGAGACGCTCCCGGCCGAGGTGCAGGCCATTGGCTGGAACGCGCAGGTCCGCCTGTGCAAGCGGTATCGCCAGTTGATTGCCCGGGGCAAGCACGCCAACCAAGTCGGGGCCGCCATTGCCCGGGAGATGGCGGCCTTCGCCTGGGCGATCGCCCGCACCGTCCCGCTGGCCCCCTGACCGAGCGAAGAGGAGCGCATCGAGCAGCACGGAGCGCAGACCCATTGATCACGATCTCGAGCCATCGGCGGAGACGCGGCCCCGGTATCGGCGCAACCTTCGACGGTGTTACGAGGCGACGATCCTCGCCCATAGAGCGAAGCAGGCGCCGCGACGGACACAAGTACGGTGGTACCCAACCCACGGATATCAGCATGATCAACCGTCGCAGTTACAGGCTCCGTCTCTTCCGATGGCTCGAGCACCCACTATGAGGGCGAACACCGCGGGCATCACACCCCGGCGCCGGTGCGCGCGCGCCCCCGCGCGCCGGGGCCGGGAGGGCCTTGGGGGGCGCGGCCCACGAAACCGGGGGCCGTAGAGGGCTCACAATCGACGATCGCCAGGGGGGGCGCTATCTGGGTATTCCCCCAGAGAGCCCATTCCGCCGGTGACGAGCCACCCGGTGCCCACGAAATCGGAGGCGGTACACAGCGACAAAACGGCACGTCCGGTCCCGGCGTCACCGTGCTTGACAGCGGAAGTCATATCAACACCCGTTCTCAGACCTGAACTGAACTGGCACAG
>JAUSJX010000076.1 GCA_030647435.1 Candidatus Rokuibacteriota bacterium | reverse complement strand
GGCTGCGCCGGCGATTTTGCACGACACGGTCGGAGTGACCAGACTTGGAGGCAACGGGCGGCACCGCTCCCAGGAGTTCCCAGAGTGGCTGCCGTTGACGTGTTGGGACGTGTTGCCGAGCTGGCCGACGGGACGGGCGGTTCGGTGGACGCCGTCACAGGGGCGGCGATCGGTCCATATCGGGAATCCCAGTTCAATGGACATCATCAACGCGAATTGAGAGCACTGTCCAAAGAGAGGAGGTGAGGGGCCATGGCGCAATACAAGTGCGCGAAGTGTGGGAAGACGTCTCCGACAGCTGGAAACTGCTGCGGGGCGCCCATGAAGGAGGTCAAGTAATCGGCTAAGGATTACGCGAAGAAGGCTGGGGCGAGGTCACCCTCGCCCCAGCCGTGAGCCGGCCGGCGCCGGCCGGTCCGGCTCGGGAACATCACGATCGGGATCCTGCAGATCCTTCCGGCCGATGCGAGGCGCGGGCCCCGGCGCGCTCTGTCCGTTTCCAATGTCCTGTTTCGGCGGCGAACAACACGGCCAGAACACGGTCGGGAAGCTCCGCGAGATTACCTGCTTGCGGAGCGGCCTGCGACCGGGCGACCAGCCCTGAACGCTGCGTGCAGCCGACGGCGAGCCGCGGCCGCCCGCGGAGACGATTTCGGCGCGAGGCTCATCTTCGCCTGCGTCGAGACCGTCCGCGTGGCCGATGGCTCGACAACGGCGCCTCGGAACGGGACGGTATAAAAGGGGCTCCCGCCCGACCACGCTGACCCGGATCCTGCACGGTCTCTCATCCAGGCTACGACAGCCCCCTGGTCGGCTTCGTTGACGCGCAGAAGATACGGTTCCGCGGGGAGGCCCCGGTTCTGCCCGGTGATTCGCCAGTTGCTCGGGTGATCTAGGTCTCGCCGCGGGGGCGGCGGCGGGGGCGGCGGGGGCCGGGATCGAGCTCGACCACGAGGCCGTCGCCCCAACCGTATTTCCTCTTCGAGCGCGCCTGGATGTCGCGGACCAGCGCGGGCGCCGTCTCGACCCTCACCACCCGCGCGCGCCCGCGGAGCCGAGCCGTGCCGACCAGCCAACGCACGCGCGGCTCGATCAGGAGGTTCTGCACCCAGTGGGCGCGCGGGCCGTGCTCGGACACGAGGTAGTAGCTGCGCCCCCGGCGCGTGAACCAGATCTCGATCTGGCGCGCGCGCCCGGTCTTCCTGCCGCGCGTCGTGAGGTAGAGGAACTCCTGCTCGTCGCCCGCCGGGCGCGTCATTTAGCCGCTACGGGCAGGCGCTACGGGAGCGCGACGCGGGCCGGCTGCCCCGACCACTCCCAGCCGGCCGTCGTGCGGGAGACGCCGAGGAGAAGGCCGCAGAGCGCGGACGGGTGGACCCAGAGCCCGTCGCGCTCGGTCGCGGGGTCCGGGCCGCGGGTCGTGAAGCGGCCGCCGCGCGCCGCGAGCCGCTCGATGATGGGCCGGACGTCGTCGGCCTCGACGTAGCACATGTAGAGCGAGTCGCCGCGCTTGGCGACCCAGCGCCCCATGGCCGACTTGGAGTTGGTTACCTGCGAGATCTCGATGCGGTCGAGACGGTCCTTCGGGTTGAACATGGCCAGCGTGCCGACGTAGCCGAAGCGCTCGCTCGCGATCGGCGAGAACCGCGACGGGTCGAGGTCGAAGATCCGCGTGTAGCGCTCGGCCGCCGCGCGCCAGTCGGAGATGAGCGTGTTGGTCACCTCGTAGAGATGGCTGACGAGCCCGACGGGGGGGCGCGCGGCGTCGGGCGTAAGCACCACGCGCATGCCGAGGGTTTCCGACGGATCGAGGTAGACCTGCGCGCCCTCCGAGGCGAAGCGGCAGCCGTGGCGCTCGAGGTTGGTCTTCAGCGCCGCCATGTCGCGCGTCGAGAAGCCCGCGGTCATCAGCCCCTCGCCCTGGGCGCTCAAGTGCTCGGCGGCCGGACCCGGGCCCGAGGGCTCGCAGAGCTCCACCTCGCTCGAGCCCAGGGCCAGGACGAGCCGCGCGGCGCCGAGATAGGCGGTCGGCGCCTCGCGCACGGGTTGGGCGCCCAGCACCTCGCCGAAGGTCCGCGCGGCGGCCTGCCTGTCCTTGACGACGAGCTGCACCCGGTCGACCCGCTCGAGCATGACGCCTCCCGGAGGACGGGGCTCATTCGCCGTCGCCTCTGTGCGATAATCCTGACACAAAACGCCCGGATCCGGGCGGAGACCCGAGGGCTTCCGAGGACAGAGACATGCCGAAGCTCAAGAAGCCGCAGGTTGTGGAGGCGGTCGCGCCCGAGCTGGCGCGGCCCGACTGGATCGTGGTGGCGCTGGCCCTCGTGGGGCTGGGCGTCGCGGGGTACCTGACGGCGCTCAAGCTCGGCGGCACCCAGGCCTTCCTCTGCCGCGGCGGCAGCGGCTGCGATCTCGTCCAGGCGAGCCGCTATTCGGTGCTGGCCGGCGTGCCGACCGCGATGTGGGGCGCCGGAATCTACCTGGCCATCGTCGTGCTCGCGGCGATGCCGCGGACCGCGCGCCGCTGGCAGGCGGCCTTCATGCTGGTTTCGGGCGCCGTCGCCTTTTCCCTCTACCTGACGTACATCTCGATCTTCGTCATCGGCGCGACCTGCCCGTACTGCCTCGCCTCGGGCGGGATCGCCCTGGCGCTGCTCGTGGTCATGCTGTGGCGGCGCCCACCGGCGCAGGGCCGGCAGGCCGCGGCCTACAAGCCCGGCCGGCTGGCGGGGCTCGGCATCACCGCGGGCATCTTCACCATCGTCTTCGGCGCCTTCATCTTCGCCGCCGACTTCTCGGTGCCGGCCGGCTACCAGTCAGCGCTCGCCCAGCACCTGGCGAAGAGCCAGGGCATCTTCTACGGCGCCTTCTGGTGACCTGCGTGCAAAGAGCAAAAGGCCCGGTTCGGGTCTGCCGCGAGCGAGCTTCCGTACATCGAGTGCGATCCCAAGGGCGTCAACCCGCGCCAGGATCTCTGTGAGAAGGTGCCCGTGCACGCGTACCCGACCTGGGTGATCGGCGGGCAGAAATACGAGGGCGTCATGTCCCTCGACAAGCTGGCCGAGCTGTCGAAGTTCCGCTACGCCACGCCGACGGCGGCAAAGCCGTGACGGGGGCCGAACTCGTAGCGCTGATGGCGGCCTCGGGTCCGCACGCCGTCCTCGACCTGCGCGAGCGGGCCGCGTACGAGGGTGGCCACATCTTCCGGGCCACGAATTTACCGCGCCGGCTCCTCGAGTTCCGGTTGTCCCAGCTGGTGACGGCCAAGCGTACTCCGATAGTTCTCTGCGATGCGGACGGGCGGCTCGCGGCCCTGGCGCTGCCCGCGGTGCGCGCCATGGGCTTCACCGACGTGCGGGTGCTCGACGGCGGCCTCGAGGCGTGGCGCCGCGAGGGGCGCGGGACGATCACCGGCATCAACGTGCCGAGCAAGGCCTTCGGCGAGTGGGCGCTCCACACGCTCCGCACGCCGCAGATCCCGCCGCACGAGCTCCAGGCGTGGATCGACGGCGGCCGCGACATGGTCATCGTGGACTCGAGGACGCCCGAAGAGTACGCGCGCGGCTGCATCCCCGGCGCCTGGAGCATGCCGGGCGGCGAGCTCATGCTGCGGATCGGCGAGTTGGCGAAAAGCCCCAAGACGACCATCGTCGTGCACTGCGGCGGCCGGACGCGCAGCTACATCGGCGCCGAGTCGCTTCGCCGCATGGGGCTGCCCAATCCCATCGTCGCGCTCGAGAACGGCACCATGGGCTGGGAGCTGGCCGGGTTGACCCTCGAGCGCGGCGCCGACCGCCGGGTGGCGGCGGTCTCCGAGGCGAGCCGGAAGCGCGCGGCGGCCGCGGCCTTGCTGATCGCGAAGGACGACGGCATTGTCTCGATCGCGCCGGCCGCGCTCGAAGCGCTCTGGGCCCGCCGCGCGGAGGAGAATGTGGCGCTCCTCGACGTGCGCACGCGCGAGGAGTACGAAGAGGGTCACGTGGCGGGCGCCGCCTGGGCGCCCGGCGGCCAGGCCGTCCAGGCGACCGATGAGTACATCGCCGTCCGCGCCGCGCGCGTGGTGCTGGTCTGCGACGGCGCGGGGCGGTCGATCATGACCGCCGCGTGGCTCAAGCGCATGGGACTGCCGGAGGTCTCCGTCCTGGCGGGCGGCCTGCCCGCATGGCAGGCGGGCGGCGGCGCCGTCGAAACCGGCCACCCGGATCCCGAGCCCTGGGGCTATGCGGCAGCGCGAGCCGCCGTCGGCACGCTCGGCCCCGTCGAGCTCTCGGCCGCTCTCGTCGGCGCGCAGGCGCCCCCCGCCCCCGCGCAGGCGCCCCCCGCCCCCGCGAGGGCACCAATGGTCCTGAGCGTGGACCAGAGCGACGTGTACGCGCGGGGCCACGTGCCGGGCGCGGCGTGGCTCTGCCGGAGCCGCCTCGAGTGGAAGGCGCCGCAGGCGCTACCCGACCGCGCGCGGGCGCTCGTCCTCACGTGCCGCGATGGACGCCACTCGACGCTTGCCGCCGCGGCGCTCGCGCGGCTCGGGTATGCGTCGGTCCGCGTGCTCGAGGGCGGCACCCAGGCCTGGGAGCGCAAGGGGCTGGCGCTCGAGACGGGCAAGACCCGGCTCCTCGACGAGACCGACGACGTCGTGCTCAAGCCCTACGAAAAGGGACGCGAAGCCATGGAGGCATATCTGAAATGGGAAGTCGATCTCGATCCCGCAGCCCTCGACGCCGCGCGGTCAAAGTAGCGCGGAAGGGGAAGCGCCCCGCGCGCTCCGCGAAGCGCCGGGCGGCGCGCGCGAAGCCGTCGCGGCTCAAGGCGCCCGGCGCCCTCGTCAGCACCGAGTGGCTGGCCGCCCAGCTGTTTGAGCCTCGCGGGGGCGCGGTTGAGCCTCGCGGGGACGCGGCCGGTCCGCGCGTGCGCGTTCTGGACGGGACGTGGCACATGCCCCAGCTCCAGCGCGATCCACGGCGCGAGTTCGAGGAGGCGCACATCCCGGGCGCGGTCTTCTTCGACATCGACGGCATCGCCGACCGCGCGAGCTCGCTTCCCCACATGCTGCCGGGCGCGGCCCAGTTTGCCCGCCAGGTGGGCGCGCTCGGCATCTCGAACGCCGACCTGGTGGTGGTCTACGACGCGCGGGGAGTGGTCAGCGCCGCGCGTGTCTGGTGGACCTTCCGCGCCTTCGGCCATGACCGCGTTGCCGTGCTCGACGGGGGCCTGCGCAAGTGGCGGGCCGAAGGGCGGCCCGTCGAGTCGGGCGCCGCGACGCCCGCGCCCCGACGGTTTACCGCGCGGCGCAGGCTTGCGCTCGTCCGCGACCTCGGGCAGGTGCGGCGCAACATGGGAAGCCGCCGCGAGCAGACGCTCGACGCCAGATCGCGCGGGCGCTTCGCCGGCACCGAGCCCGAGCCGCGCGCGGGATTGCGCGGCGGCCACATTCCGGGCAGCCTGAACCTGCCGTACGACATGCTCTACCGCCCCGACGCTACGCTCCTGCCGCCCGACGGGCTCCGCCAGGCTTTCGCCGCGGCCGGCGTGGATCTGGGCAAGCCCGTCGCGACGACGTGCGGCTCGGGCATCACGGCCTCGGTGCTGGCGCTTGGACTGCATCTCATCGGTCACAAAGAGGTCGCGGTGTATGACGGCTCGTGGACGGAGTGGGCGGGCCGCTCCGACACCCCCGTCGAACCCTAGGAGGCTTAGCCATGTCGACGTATACGCTCAAGCAGTTCGTGGACGACCTCGACGCCATCACCGCCGAGGAAGGCGTCCCGGCGGTGATCACGGCGAAGGCGGCGCCGCTCCTGGGGCGGCTGTGCCTGAACCCCGACGCCATCCAGGCCGAGTGCCGCACGGCGCCCGCGGGGCAGCGCGGCCGCTACATGCTCCACCGCGCCCCGCGCTTCAACGTCACGTCCGTGATTTGGCGCCCCGGCGACGAGGCGGGATCCCACGACCACGAGACCTGGGGGCTGGTCGGCGTCGTGGAGAACGAGATTCAGGAGACCCGCTATACATCATCCGGCAGGCGCGACCTCGGCGGCAGGGTCACCCTCGGCGTCAAGGAAGTCCTCCGCCACAAGGCCGGCGCGGTCTCCACGCTCGTTCCGCCCCACGACGAGATCCACGCCATGTACAACCCGACCAAGCGGGACACGGTCGAGATCCACGTCTATGGAAAGAACCTCGCGGGACTCCAGCGCCACACCTTCGACAAGGACGGCACGGTCAAGTCCCTCGTCAGCTCCAAGTACATGAACTGCTGACGGACTCTCCCGGAGCGCGGACGCCGGCGTATGTCGAAGGATCTCTGGGACCTGCCGCTCTCGACCGAGTCGCCGAGAGCGGCCGAGCAGTACGTGCTGGCCGTGGAGAAGCTCCTCTCCGCCAACATCGGCGCCGAGGAGGCGCTCGGGCGGGCGATCGACGCCGATCCCGGTTTCGCGCTCGCGCACGCGGCCCGCGCGCGCCTGCTCCAGCTGCGCGGCGCCATGCCCGAGGCCCGCGCCGCCGCGGCGCGCGCCGTCCTGCTCGCGCCCTCCGCCACGCGGCGCGAGCGCGGCCACGTCGAGGCGCTCGCGCTCAACCTCGAGCCCGATATGCCGCGCACGCTCGCCCACGTCCTCGAACACCTGCGGGAATTTCCGCGCGACGGCCTCGTGCTCTCGCTCACGAGCGGCGTCTTCGGCCTGATCGGCTTCAGCGGCCGCCGCGACCGGAACGAAGCGCTGCTCGATCTGCTGGACGGGCTGGCCGTCTCGTACGGCGAGGACTGGTGGTTCCTCAACGTCCACGGCTTTGCGTGCACCGAGGCGGACAAGCGGACGCGCGGCCGGCGTCTCGTCGATCGCGCCCTCGCGCTGAACCCGCGCAACGGCCACGCCGCCCACGCCCAGGCGCACGTCTGCTACGAGGCGAACACATGCGAGGAGGGGGCGGACTTCCTGCGGCCCTGGCTGGCCGACTACAATCGGACGGCGCAGATGCACTGCCACCTGTCCTGGCACCTGGCGCTTTTCGAGCTCGCCCTCGGCCGCCCGGAGCACGCCTGGACGCTCTACGACGAGCACATCCGGCCGGTGAACTCCTACGCCTCGGCCCTCATCACGCTGTCCGACTCGGTGTCGCTCCTCTGGCGCTGCCGTCTCTGGGACAAGGAGCGCGGGGCGGTGGCGTGGGGCGAGCTGCGGGATTTCGCGCGCCGGTCTTTTCCCGCGCCGAGCGTGGCCTTCGCGGACGAGCACGTCGTGATGGCCTGCGCAGCCTACGGCGATCACGCGGGCGCCGCCGCGAGGATCGACGAGCTGCGCCGGGCCGAGCAGGAGGGGCGACAGCCGGCGGGGCGCGTAGCCGCGGACGTGGCCGAGGCCATGGCGGCCTTCGCGCAGGGCAACGACGACACGGTGATCCGGCTCCTCGTTCCGGTGCTGTCGGAGCTCGTGCGCGTGGGCGGCAGCCACGCGCAGCGCGACGTCTTCGAGGAGACCCTGCTGGGCGCCTACCTGCGCTCCGGACGTCCCGAGGCGGCCGGGCTGCTCTTCCGCGAGCGGCTGGACCGTCGGCCGTCGGCCCGCGACCGCTCGTGGCTGAGGCCCGCTAGCCCGCCGCCGGCTTCTTGAGCTTGAAGCGAAAGTCGCAGTGGCTCGCGCCCTGCATGATGGTCTGCGTGCGCGTGAGCTCGATGTCGGGATTGAAGCCTTCGATGAGCGAGAAGTCGCGGTTGCAGGAGAGCAGCGCTCCCACGTCGGCGATCCCCAGCGCGCGGTAGAGCTCGGCGTAGCGGCAGCGCGTCACGTTGAAGGCGTACTCCTCGCCGCTCTGCGCGAGCACGTCCATCTCGAGCGCGTCGCCCTTCGTCCAGTCTCCCATCGAGCGCGCGAAGTCCTCGAGCCCGTTGCCGCCCATCTTCCGCGCCACCTGCCGCCCCTGCTCGCGCGCCACCTCGATGACGGTGTCGCGGGCGACGGCGAACACCTTGTCGCGCCCGAACTCCCTGCCGAGCGCCTCGAGCACGGGCATCAGGATGCGGGCCTCGATCTCGCGGCGCTTCAGCACGCCGATCTCGTTGAGCGTATCCGGCGGAAGCTCGGCCATGCCCCTCTCCTAGTAGACCTCGTCGCGCTTGCCGAACTCGAAGGCCTCGGTGCGATCCTCGAGCTCTTCCGGTGTCACGAGGCCCTTGTCCGCGAGCAGGCGCTCGAAGGAGGCGAGCCAGCGCTCGTAATAGCGCGAGTCCTCGCCGCGCGCCTCGGCCTGCGCGACCTGGGCGATCAACTGGCGCTGGAACTCCTCCCAGCCGTAGAGGCGGTGATCGTGGAGCGCGACGGCCATGCCGAAGACCCGGCCTTCCCACGGCTCCTCGAAGACCAGCTCGCCGTTCTTGCGCGGCACGGCCGCGGGCCCGTCCATGTTGGCGACAAGCCTGTCCGACGGGACGTCGCCTAGCAGCGCCGCGGGCGGCGAGACGCGGCAGGCCTTCGGCTGCGGCGCGCCCTGGCGGAGGTGTAAGTCGGCCACGGGCTTGCCGTCGGGCCGCTCTTCCCAGGTGGACGCGGTGAACTGGTAGGCTGCGAGGGCCGGTGGCGGTGGCGACCACTCCTCCGCGCGGACCAATCCCTCGATCCAGTCGTAGAGCGCCAGGACCTGCGCGTCCGTCGAGATCGAGTGGAACCAGGCCTGCCGCCCATCGAAGAGCAGCATCACCACGTTGGCCAGCGCGCAGGGGCCGAGGCAGCCGCCGATGGTGAGATGCACGCGATTGCGCAGGCTGCGCCGCTCCCATTCGCTGTGGTAAAGGTCCCGCGGCACGGGCGCGTAACCGTCCTGGACGCGCCCGCAGCAACAGGCATCGGCGCAGACGAAGAGCTGTCCCTGCATGCGCGCCACGTGGATGCGCCGGCCGTCCGGGCGCGAGACGACGTTGCGCACGGCTACCGGGCCGCCGCGGGAGCCTGGCAGAGCGCCACGCCGATCATGGCATCGCGGGTGACGAGCGCCGCGAGTTCGGCCTCGGAGAGGCCCTCGGTGCCTTCGGGGCGCAGCGGCAGCACCATGTAGCGGATCTCGGCGCTCGAATCCCAGACGCGGATCTCGGTGTCGGGCGGCAGCTCGACGCCGAACTCGGCCAGCACCTTGCGCGGCTCGAGGACGGCCCGCGAGCGATAGGCGGGCGACTTGTACCAGACGGGCGGGAGTCCGAGCACGATCCATGGGTAGCAGGAGCAGAGCGTGCAGACTACCATGTTGTGAACGGCGGGCATGTTGTGGACGGCGGGCGTGTTCTCGTGGACGACCATCTTGTCCCCGCCGCCGCGCCCGGTGAAGCCCAGCTCCGCGATGGCCGCCGTGCCGTCGGTGAGGAGCCGCTGCTTGTATGCCGGATCGACCCAGGCGCGGGCGACGACCTTGGCGCCGTTCACCGGCCCGACGTCCTTCTCGTAGGTCTGCACGACCGTGTCCACCAACTCGGTGGACAGCAGGCCCTTCTCGATCAGGAGCGACTCGAGCGCGCGCACGCGATGGACCACCCAGGGCTCGGGCTCGGTATGATGGCTGCCCATATCAGGTCTCCAGCGGCTGGAGATAACTTTCCCAGAGATCGATGTGCACGCGCGCCTTCGGTTCCGCGGCGTCTCCCCACAGCTCGCCGGACTCGAAACGCACGCTGTAGAGCGGCTCGGGGCAGCGGCCGCGCCCGTGCGCATGGGCGTCGGGAAGTATATAGACGCCGTGGAAGCTATGGATGCGCCCACGGTGCCCGCGAGCATAGCCCGGCAAGCGCGTGTGGCCGGCCGGCTGCCAATTGCGAGTGACGACGGCATCGCCCGGCTTGAAGCGCGGCGCGGGGTTGGGCTCGCTCTTCTCGGCCATGCCCTTGCGGACCACGTTCATCACGCGGGCGAGGAGCTCCGGGTCCTTGCGATCGGGCAGCGGGGCGTTCGGGTTCCGCTCGAAGTGCTTGGTCCGCGCGTCGAGCTCGTCGCGGCCGACCACGCCCTTCTCGATCAGCAGCGTCTCGACCGAGGCGAGCCAGTGCTCGTAGTAGCTCGTGTCGAGGTAGCGCGCCTGTCCCATGCGCTCGATGGCGTGGCGGAACTCGTCGATGTTGTAGATGCGCTTGACCATGCCGACCAGGTTCATCACGAGCACGGCCTTTTCCCAGTCCGCGTGGAAGGCGGGCTCGTTCGGCTCCCGCTCAACCGGTCCGAAGCCATGCTTGCCGCCGAGGTCGTGGACGCCGTTCATGGTGGGTGTGCGCGGATGATCCCGCGGCGAGGCAGGGCTGTCAAGCCGGCTTGCGGCCCCAGGTGAAGATGTGGAGCCTGCCGGCGATGACCGGCCCGCGCGCCTGCTCGGCGTGGAGCGCATCCAGCCAGCCACGGCGCTCCGCCTCCGTGATGGCCCCGACCGTGAGAGCCGTGTCGGCGGCACGCTCGGCCAGCCCGCCGTAGAAGCCACGCGGATCAGTCTCGAGCGGGAAGAAGCCGCGCACCCGCACGTCCTGGAGCCCGGCGCGCGCGAAGAGCAGCGGCAGCCGCCGCGCGAGCCAGCCGTCCACGGCGGTGGCGTCCGAGGCGGCGGCAACGATCCGGCGTGTGAGCGCGCGGTCCGGATGTGTGACCGACGTCATGTCGGTGTCGAGGTCGAAGACTCCCACGCGCCCGCCCGGGCACACCACGCGCGCCATCTCGGGAATGGCACTCTCGCCGCCGGGAGTGTGCGAGAGCACCGTGACGGCGACCGCGACGTCGAAGGCGCCGTCGGGGAAGGGGAGGCTCTGCGCGCTGCCCTCGAGGAATTCTACGCGGCCGCCGAGCCCCGCCCCCTCCGCGAGCTCGTGCGCCACGGCGAGGAACTGCGGGCTCTGGTCGACGCCGACTGCGCGCCCGCCCGGGCCGACGCGTCGGGCGATGTCGCGCGTGACGACGCCGCTGCCGCAGCCGACGTCGAGCACGCGCTCGCCTGCCGTCACGCCGAGCAGGTCGAGGTAGGCCGCCCGCGCCTCGATCTCGTCCTGGGTTTTGGCGCGGAGCTCGAGCCGGTCGGCAAGCTCGCGGGCTCTCCCCGCGTCGAGACCAGCCGTGTCCCGCCAGAGGCTCTGCCGCCCATACTGGGTCATGACTAACCGCCCGCCAGCTTGGCCGTGTAGCCCAGGCCGCGAAGGCGTGCTGCGATGCGCTCGCGGTGGTCGCCCTGGATCTCGACGGCGCCCTCCTTGACGGCGCCGCCGGCGCCGCAGGCTCGCTTGAGATCGGACACGCGCTCCTCGAGCTCGCGAGCGGGCAGACCGCGGATCACGGTCACCACCTTGCCGTTCCTCCCGTTGCGATCGCGGAAGATGCGCACCACGCCGTCGTTCGGCGCCTTCGGGCCGGCGGGCGCCGGTGCGCGCGGGGGAGCGTGCCGGCTGATGCGGCCCTTCTCGGTCGAGTACACGCGACGCGAATCCTTCATGGCAGCCAGGAATTGTTCATGGCTGGTAGTCTAGCAAGTTCCAGGCGGGATATACTCCCGGCGGTGAAGACCGACCTGCTCCTCATTCCCATGGGCGCGCGCTGGGCCGGGGTCCGCGCCGCGGCCGTGGCCGCCGACGAGGCGGGCTTCGACGGCATCTGGACCTGGGACCATCTGCGCGACCCCGACGGCGACCCCGCGGGCGTGCCTGAGTGCCTGACCACTCTCGCCGCGCTCGCCGAGGTGACCAAGCGCGTGGCGCTCGGACCTCTCGTGCTCAACGTGTCGAGCCGCCACCCGGGGCTCCTCGCAAACATGGCGGCCACGATCCAGCAGGTGTCGGGCGGGCGTCTCATCCTTGGACTCGGCGCCGGAGGGAGCAAGGCCACGCCCTATGCGCGGGAGCAGGAGGCGCTCGGCCTCGTGGTCGAGCCAGACGCCGTGCGCGCCCAGCGCGTGGCCGAGGCCGCGCAGATCCTCCGCCGTCTCTGGTCGGGTGATCGCGCGAGCTTCACCGGCTCGCACTACCGCCTCGACAAGCCGGAGGGCTATCTGCGGGCCGATCCCCCGCCGCCCATCGTCATCGGCGGCTTCGGGCCGCGCATGGCGGCCATCGCCGGGAAGCACGGCGACGGCTTCAACACTCAGGCGCGCCACCCGCGGCTCGCGGAGCTGGCGCAGATCGCGCGCGGCGAGCACAAGGCGACGGGGCGCGACCCCGCACGCTTCAGCCTGAGCGTCTTCGCGGGCTGGGCGCCCGCCTGGCTCCGCGCCGATTCCGAGAACCGTGCCGCCCTCGAGCGCGTGGGCGTCGACCGCGTCATCCTGTTGACGGAGCCGCCCTACGACCCGTCCCAGATCCGCGCCGCAGCCCGCCTCCTCGCGGGCTGAGCGCGCTCTCATAGCGAAAGGACCTCCATGGCGTACAAGGCATTGGATCTCAGCGGCAAGGTGGCGCTCGTCACGGGCGGCAACAGCGGTATCGGGCTCGGCATGGCCGAGGCGATGGCGCAGGCGGGCGCCGCCGTCTGCATCTGGGGCACCAACGAGGGCAAGAACGCGACGGCGCTCAAGCGGCTCCAAGGGCACGGCGGCAAGGCGCTGGCGATCCGCTGCGACGTCAGCGACGAGGGCGCGGTGGACCGCAGCTTCGCCGAGACCGTCAAGGCGCTGGGCCGGGTGGACGCGTTCTTCGCCAACGCAGGCGTCAGCGGGCGCGGCGGCGCGTCCGGCGGCTTCACCCAGATGTCCACGGCCGAGTGGCGGCGGGTGATGAGCGTGAACCTGGACGGGACATTCTTCAGCCTCCGCGCGGCCGCGCGGCACATGGTCGAGCGCGGCGGCGGCGGCTCGCTCGTCTCGACGGCGAGCCTGGCGGCCGTCATGGGCGCGGCGCGCAGCGAGCACTACTCCGCCACCAAGGGCGCGCTCATGGCCATGACACGGTCCATGGCGGTGGAGCTGGCGCGGCACCAGATCCGCGCCAACACCATCGTGCCGGGCTGGATCGACACGCCGATGACGGAAGCGGCGCTCCACGGCGAGGCGTTCAAGGGCAAGGTGCTGCCGCGCGTGCCGCTGCGGCGCTGGGGCGTCGGCGACGATTTCGGCGGCGTCGCCGTCTATCTTGCCAGCGACGCCAGCCGCTACCACACCGGCGACACCTTCGTGATCGACGGTGGCTACGTCATCTTCTAGCAGGCCGCCGATAAGGGCCCATCTGCATGTGCGTCCAGTGAAGGCTGGCGCGTTCAGCGGGAGGCAGACCCGCCGGGGGAAAAGCCAACCCCCCGTAACTCGGGTGGCAGGGCGGAGAGAGATCAAGGCCCTGAAGCCCACCGACAAAGCCATCGAAAGGGTGGTGAGTGAGTCACCGGGCCGTAACGTGAGTGAACGCCGAGCAGGCCCCGAAAGGACCAAACCCCGGAGGCCGAGCCCGCATGCAGAGGGCGAAGGCCGCATGACCCGTCGCAGCGTGGCTGACGCGGCGGGGCACTCCGGCGGGGTAGGAGCGACAGCACGGTGACCAGGACGCGCCGAGCAACTGGAGAAGCCCTCCTCGTCCCGCCGGGAAAGCGGCGGAGCCAGGTACGCTCTATAACCAGTGTCCCTGGGAAGTGGGCGGAAGGCGAGAGGGTGGAGGACGGGCTCGTAGTAGCGGGGAAGCGGGGTCATGCCAGTGGAGCGAAGGAGCCCTACTGGTCGGCAACGCCTCCAACGACATGGAAGGCAGGGGTGCGATGACAACCGTACCCATCAGTCTGCAAGACCTGAGACGGAGGCTCTACGGCAAGGCGAAGGCTGAGAAGGACTGGCGGTGTTGGGGCCTGTACGTGCATGTGACGAAGCTGGAGACGCTGCGCACGGCGTACGAGGTCGCCAAGAAGAACAACGGGGCCCCGGGTCTCGACGGGGTGACGTTTGCGGCGATCGAGGGGGCCGGGGTGGAGCAGTTTCTGGCGGAATTGCGGGACGCGCTGGTCGCTCGCACCTACCGGCCGCTCAGGAACCGGCACGTGGAGATCCCGAAAGATGGCGGCAAGGTCCGCGTCCTGGGGATTCCGGCGATTCGGGACCGGGTGGTCCAAGGTGCGCTCAAACTCATTCTGGAGCCGATCGTCGAAGCGGACTTCTGCGACGGGTCGTATGGGTATCGTCCGCAGCGGTCGGCGCATGAGGCGGTGCACCGGGTGGCCCAGGCAATCGTGCAGCACAAGACGCGGGTGATCGACGTGGACGTGGCGGCGTTCTTCGATACCGTGCGGCATGACGTGCGGCTCGGGAAGGTCGCGCGCCGGGTCCAAGACGGCGAGATCCTGCACTTGGTGAAGCGGATGCTGAAAGCCTCTGGGAAACGCGGGGTGCCCCAAGGCGGGGTGATCTCGCCGCTGCTGGCGAACGTCTACCTGACCGAGGTGGACGCGATGCTGGAGCGGGCCAAGGAGGAGACCCGGAACGGCCGGTACACGTACCTCGAGTACGCGCGCTACGCCGACGATCTGGTGATCCTCGTGGACGGATACCGTCATCATGACCGGCTGCTGCAGGCGGCGCACCAGCGGCTCCATGAGGAGCTCGCGAAACTCCATCTGCGGGTGAACGCAGACAAGACCCGGATCGTGGACCTGAGCCAGGGGGAGAGCTTTGGCTTCTTGGGGTTTGACTTCCGGCGCGTCCGCTCGCGACGGGGCGCGTGGCGGCCGCAGTACACGCCCAAGCTGACACAGCGGACGGCGGTGCTGCAAAAGCTCAAGGCGGTGTGCCAACGCTCGGACTCCCAGCCGATCCGGGGGGTGATCGCCGAGATCAACCCCATCCTGCGCGGCTGGGTGGCCTACGTCCGGATCGGGCACGCGAGTCGCGGCTTGGCCTACGTGAAACTGTGGGTCGAGAAGAAGGTGCGGCGGCACATGATGCGGGCGAGAAATCGCGGGGGCTTCGGCTGGACGAGGTGGAGTACGGCGTGGCTGCATGAGGCGCTCGGGCTCTTCGGAGACTACCGAGTGCAGTATCGGGCCAATGCCTGAAAGCGCTCGCCGGCGGATAGGTCGCATAACCCTTGACGCGAAGCTACCAGGGAAGCGGCGTACGGGAAATCCGTCTGCGCCGTTTGAGGTGGCGGGGGTTGGAGACGGGCTCACGGCAAACCTACACGGGCACGAAGCTGGAAACGGCGGATACAGCCAAGGGGAGCCTAAGAGGTACCGCGCCAATCCTCGACCCGACCGTTGGCTCGGTCGCTCCTCGCTCAACGTACGGAGAGTACGCCTCGCTCGTCGCATCCCTCGCCGCCTCGCATCTGGACCCTTCTCGCCGGCCTGCGCCGTCGGGCGCCGCCTCGCATCTGGACCTTTTTGAGCCGCCTACTACGCCAGGGGCTTGACCTTTCGCGCTCCCGGGCCTAGGGTCTCGCCATGAGAACCCTCAATGTGCGCCGCCTCGCCCTTGCCCTGACCCTGCTTGTCGCTACGCCCGCCGCCGTCGCCGCCGCCGCGGAGGGCGAGATGCGCTGGGGATTGCACGTGACGCTGGCGCCCAAGTGGCTCGACCCTGCGGAGACGGAGGCGTTCAACACCCCGTTCATGGTGCTCTACGCGGTGCACGACGCCGTGGTGAAGCCGATGCCGGCGGGGCTCAACACGCCGAGCCTGGCGGAGTCGTGGACGGAATCCAAGGACCACTTGACCTATACGTTTACGCTGAGGAAGAACGCGCGCTTCCACAACGGAGAGCCCGTCACCGCGGACGACGTCAAGTTCTCCTTCGAGCGCTACAAGGGCGCCTCCGCTACTCTCCTCAAGGACAAGGTCAAGGAGGTGCAGGCGCTCTCGCCTACCCAGGTGCGCTTCGTCCTCAAGGAGCCCTGGCCGGATTTCATGACGTTCTACGGCACGACCGCCTCGGGCGCAGCGTGGATCGTCCCCAAGAAGTACGTGGAGAAAGTCGGCGAGGACGGCTTCAAGGCGGCGCCCGTCGGCGCCGGTCCCTATCGGGTCGTCTCGTTCAAGCCCGGCGTAGAGCTGGTGCTCGAGGCATTCGACAGCTACTGGCGCAAGGCGCCCTCGATAAAGCGGCTCGTCATGCGCTCGCTGCCGGAGGAGTCGACACGCGCCGCGGCGCTCCGGAACGGCGAGGTGGACCTCGTCTACCTTCTCACGGGCCCGACGGCCGAGGCGGTGCAGAAGGCACCCGGCTTCAAGGTTGTGGCGCCGCTGCTCTCAGGGGCCTTCTGGCTCGAGCTGCCGGACCAGTGGGATCCGAAGTCGCCGTGGGCGGACCGGCGCGTGCGGCTGGCCGCGAGCCATGCCATTGACCGCCAGGCGGTGAACAAGGCCGAGACGCTCGGGTTCTCGCGGCTCACTGGGAATTTCGTCCCGCGGATCTTCCAGTACGCGCTCACCTTCGAGGCGCCCGCCTACGATCCCGAGCGCGCCCGAAAGCTCCTCGCCGAGGCCGGGTACCCGAACGGCTTCGACGGCGGCGACTTCACCCCCTTCCCGCCCTACAACTCCATGGGCGAGGCCATCCAGGGATATTTCCAGGCCGTCGGGATCCGCACGCGCCAGCGCACGATGGAGCGCGCCGCCTACTTCTCGGCCTGGCGCGAGAAGAAGCTGCACGGCGTGATCCTCGTCGTCACCGCCACGTTCGGCAATGCGGCGACGCGGATCGAGCCCTACGCGACGAAGAACGGCATCTACGCCTACGGCAGCCTGCCCGACATCGACGACCTCTACGTGCGCCAGGGCAGGGAGCTCGATGGGAAGAAGCGCGAGGCGCTGGTGCACCAGATCCAGAAGCGGATCCACGAGCAGGTCGTCAACATCCCGATCTACGACCTGGCGTTCATTTGGGGCGTGGGACCGCGCGTCGAGGAATCCGGCGCGGGCCTTATTCCCGGGTTCGCCTACTCCGCGCCCTTCGAGGACCTGAGGCTCAAGAAGTAACCAGTGCCGCACCACTCGCTCGGGATCGACATCGGCGGCACCTTCACCGATATCGTGGTCTACGACCATGACAGCGGGCGCCAGTGGAGCCGCAAGGTCCTCACCACCCACGAGGATCCGGCCCGCGCCGTGGCGGCGGGCGTCGCCGGGCTTCTTGGAGAGGGGCGGCTGGCTCCGGAGCACTTCACCCGCGTCGTCCACGCCACTACGCTCTTTACCAACGCGCTGATCGAGCGCAAGGGCGCGCCTACCGGCCTCATCACAACGGCGGGCTTCGCCGACACGCTCGAGATCGGCCGCGAGCGCAAGTACGAGCTGTACGACCTCCAGATCGCCAGGCCCGAGCCCCTGGTCCCGCGCAACCTGCGCCTCGAAGTCGCCGAGCGCTCTCGCGCCGACGGCGGTATCGAGCGCCGCCTCGACACGGCGCAGCTCGAGAGCCGCGCCCGGGCGCTGGTCCAGGCCGGGGTCGAGTCCATCGCGGTGGTCTTCCTCCACGCCTACGCCAACCCGCGCCACGAGGCGCAGGCCGCGCGCATCATCGCGAAGCGCCATCCGAAGATCGCGGTCACGACGTCCCACGAGGTCGCGCCCGAGATCCGCGAGTATGAGCGCGCCTCGACGACGGTCGCCAACGCGTATATCAAGCCGCTCGCCCACCGCTACCTCGCGCTGATGGCGAAGCGCCTCGACGGCCTCGGCATTCCGGCTCCGCTTCTCCTCATGCTGTCGAGCGGCGGGCTGACCCACGTCGCAGAGGCCCAGCGGACACCGGTGCAGATGCTCGAGTCCGGCCCCGCGGCCGGTGCGCTCGCGGGCGCCTTCTTCGGCCGCGCCGACGGCAACGGCCGCCTCCTGGCCTTCGACATGGGCGGTACCACCGCCAAGCTCTCGCTCGTCGACGACGGCGAGCCGCTCACGGCCTACAGCTTCGAGGCGGCGCGCCAGAAGCGCTTCATGGAAGGCAGCGGCCTGCCCATCCGAATCTCGACGATCGAGCTGATCGAGATCGGCGCGGGCGGTGGCAGCATCGCCTCCGTGGACGAGATCGGGCTCCTCAAGGTCGGGCCGCGGAGCGCGGGCTCCCAGCCCGGTCCCGCCTCCTACGGCCTCGGCGGGACCGAGCCCACGGTGACCGACGCGGATTTCCTCCTGGGCTATCTCAATCCCGGCTACTTCGCCGGCGGCGAGGTCAAGGCGGATGTCGCGGCGGCGCGACAGGCGATCGAGAGGCTGGCCGGCACGCTGGGGCTCGAGCCTGTCAAGGTCGCGTGGGGCATACACGACATCGTCAACGAGAACATGGTCTCTGCCGCGCGCGTGCACATCGCCGAACGCGGGCGGGACCCTCGCGACTACGCGCTCCTCTGCACCGGCGGCGCGGGGCCCGTCCACGCCCAGCAGGTCGCGCGAAAGCTCGGGATCTCCCGGGTGATCTGCCCGCCCTCGGCCGGCGTCGCGTCGGCCCTGGGTCTCCTCGTCGCGCCGGCGCGCGTCGACCGCGTGGCCACGGTCGGGGTTCGTCTCGACACGGGCAGCCTCACGTCGCTCGAGGCCGCGTTCACGCGCCTCGAAGACGAGGCCCGGGCGGTCATGGCCGACACCGGCCTCAAGCTCGAGACGGCGACCGTGAAGCGCCTCGCGGACGGCCGCTTCCTGGGCCAGGGCTTCGACCTGGTCGTCGAGCTGCCCGACGGCCCCTATGACGACGGCGCCCTAAGCCGCACGAAGCTGACGGCGGCGTTCGAGTCGGCGTACCGCGAGAAATTCACGCTGACGCCGCCGGGTGTCGCCGTGGAGTTCCTCAACATCCGCGTGTCCGCGCGCGCGCCCGTGTCCGGCAGCGAGGTCGTGCTCCGGGGCAGGAAGGGCATGGGCGCCTCCGCCGCGCTCAAGGGGAAGCGCCCGGCGTACTTCAGCGAGGCGGGCGGCTTCGTCGAGACGGCGGTCTACGACCGCTACCGTCTCGGCGTCGGCGACGAGATGGAGGGCCCCGCCGTCCTCGAGGAGGAGGGCTCGACGCTCGTCGTCGGCCCAGGCGGTAGCGCCCACGTGGCGTCGAGCGGCAACATCGTCCTGACGCTGGGCGGGCCGTGAATCCACCGGCTGTGCTCGAGACACCTCGGCTCCGGCTTCGCGCGCCGGTGGTTGAGGACGCCCCGGCAATCTTCGACGCGTATACGCAGGATGCGGAGGTCGCGCGGTACACCTCGTGGTCGCCGCACAGGAGCCTGGATGAAACGCGGAAGTTCCTCGAGCAGTACTGCGAGGCGGGGCGGAAGGCGGGGACGGTGTTTTCCTGGCTCATCACGATGTCGGAGGGCGGATACGTCGCGGGGATGATCGACTTTCGCCTCACCGCCAGCCGCGCTGAGGTGGGATACGTGCTCGCTCAGCGCTACTGGGGCCACGGTCTCATGACGGAGGCGGCAGGCGCTGTGGTCGAGTGGGTGATCGCCCAACCGGAGATCCATCGTGTGTGGGCGACGGTGGATCTCGACAACGTTGCATCCCAGCGTGTACTCGAGAAGGTCGGCATGGTCAGGGAAGGCGTGCTCCGACGCTGGCTGGTCTTCCCGAACCTGGGCCCGGTACCGCGCGATGTCTGGAGCTTCGCCCGCATCAAGGAGACAGGGGAGCGCCCATGACGCCCCGCTTCGACGCCATCACGCTCGAGGTGCTCTGGACGCGGCTCATCTCCGTCGTCGACGAGGCGGCCAAGGCCATCGTGCGGACGTCCTTTTCCACGCTCTCCAACGAGGCCAACGACTTCGCCTGCGTCCTGACCGACGCGCGGGGCTTCGCCCTCGCGCAGAATTCCGGCAGCATCCCGTCCTTCATCGGCACGCTGCCCGCCACCGTCCGCCACTTCCTCGGCGAGTTCGGCGCCGGCGGCATGAAGCCGGGCGATGTCTTCATCACCAACGACCCCTGGCAGGGCACGGGCCACATGAGCGACGTCTGTCTCGTGAAGCCGATCTTCCACCGGGACCGGCTCGTCGCCTTCGCGGCCACCACCTCGCACATGCCCGACATCGGCGGGCGCATACGCGCCATCGAGGCGCGCGAGCTCTTCGAGGAAGGCCTGCACATCCCGCTGAGCCGGCTCCGCCGGGACGGAGCGGCCGACGCGACGATGATCCAGCTGATCCGCGCCAACGTCCGCACGCCGGACCAGACCATGGGCGACATCTGGGCGCAGGTGAGCGCCAACGAGCTGATGGACAACCGCGTTACGCGGCTGATGGACGACTACGATCTGACCTCCCTCGACGCGGTGGGCGACGAGCTGTTCTCGAGGTCCGAGCGCGCGATGCGGCGCGCGATTGCCGCTGTGCCGGACGGCACCTACCGTTTCGCGTTCGAGACCGACGGCTTCGAGAAGCCCTACCTGTTCAAGATCGCGCTCACGGTCAGGGGAGACGAGATCATCGCGGACTACACGGGCACGTCGCCCGCCCAGCCGCGCGCGATCAACTGTGTCATGGCGTACACCTATGCAATGACGGCCTACGCGGTGCGCTGCGCTCTCCTCCCCGGCCTGCCGAACAACGAGGGCATGTACCGCCCGGTCAAGGTCGAGGCGCCCGAGGGCTGTCTCCTGAACCCGAAGTTTCCCGCCGCCGTCGTCAGCCGCGCCCAGACGGGCCACTACGTGCCCGTGCTGGTCCTGGGCGCGCTCCACCAGGTCATTCCCGACAAGGTCATGGCGGGCGCGGGCTCGCCGCTCTGGGCCGTGGCGCAGTCCGGCACTCGCGACGACGGGCGCCCGTACACCAACGTCCTCTTCTTCAACGGCGGCATGGGCGCGACGGCGGTGAAAGACGGCGAGCACGTGCTCTCCTGGCCGAGCAACATCTCGAGCACGCCCGTCGAGATCGCGGAGCGCAACAGCCCGCTCTTCTTCCGCCACAAGCGCATGCGCGAGGCCTCGGGCGGGCAGGGGCGCTTCCGCGGCGGCCTCGGCCAGGACGTGCTCTTCGAGAGCCGCTCGCGGCGGCCGATCGTGCTGAGCTTCATGGCCGAGCGCACGCGCGTCCCCGCTCCGGGTCTCGCCGGGGGAGGACCCGGCGGCATCGGCGACGTCAGGATCAACGGCAAGAAGGTGGACCACCGCCGCCAGCACGTGCTTGCGCACGGAGACACCGTGCTCGTCAGCACTCCGGGCGGCGGCGGCTACGGGCCGGCGCGCGTTCGCGCCCAGGTGCTGCGAAAGCGCGACGCGGCGCTCGGCTACTCTGGGAGGGGGAAGGAGAGGAGATGAGCGAACCCGCGAAGCCCGATCCGGAGGCCGATGCGCTCTTCGAGATCGTGCGCCAGCGCTACGGCGATCGCCTGACGCGGGAGCAGCTGGACGAGCTTAGCCGGATCGTGCAGGCGCAGGTCGAGGCCGCGCGCGTGCTCCGCCTGATGCGGCTCACCAACGCCGACGAGCCCATGCAGCCTTTCGCGCCGTACCGGGCCGAGCCATGAAGGCGGAGGTGCTCTTCACGCCGCTCCGCGAGCTGGGTGCCCTCCTGAAGACGCGGAAGCTCCTGCCCGTCGAGCTCGCCGAGCTCTATCTCGATCGCCTCGAGCGCCTCGGTCCCAAGTACAACGCCGTCGTGACCGTCATGCGCGAGCACGCGCTCAGCCAGGCGCGGCGCGCCGAGGGCGAGATCGCGGCGGGCCTCTACCGCGGGCCCCTCCACGGCATCCCGTACGGCGCGAAGGATCTCCTCGCGACGGCGGGCGCGCCGACGACCTGGGGCGCCGCGCCGTACAAGGACCAGCGCTTCGACTTCAACGCGACGGTGATCCGCAAGCTCGAGGAGGCGGGCGCCGTGCTCGTGGCCAAGCTCGCCATGATCGAGCTCGCTGGCGGCATGGGCTATCGCCAGCCCACCGCGTCGTTCACGGGGCCCTGCATCAACCCATGGGACGCGAACGCGTGGACCGGCGGGTCGTCGAGCGGCTCGGGCGCCGCCGTCGCCGCCGGACTTGTTCCGTTCGCGATCGGATCGGAGACGTGGGGCTCCATCCTCTCGCCCGCCGGCTACTGCGGCCTCGTGGGCCTGCGGCCGACGTACGGGCGGGTGAGCCGCCACGGCGCCATGGCGCTCTGCTGGACTCTCGACAAGCTGGGGCCGCTCGCCCAGACGGCGGACGACTGCGGCCTGGTCCTCGATGCGATGGCCGGGCGGGATCCGAAGGATCCGACCGCGAGCGACCGGCCGTACCGCTACGACGCCGCTGATCGCAAGGGGTTCCGCTTCGGGGTCATCACGAACGTCACTGACGGCTGCGAGGACGCCGTCACCGAGAACTTCGCGCGGTCTCTGGGAGTGCTGAGGAAGATGGGCACGGTGGAGGAGATCACGCTGCCCGACCTGCCGTACGAGCAGATCACGCGGACCATTCTCCAGGTCGAAGCGGCGGCCGCCTTCGAGGACCTGATCGAATCGGGCGGGATCGCCGGGCTGACCGCGCCCGAGGACCGCCATACGCCATACGCGCGCGACGCCATCCTCGCCAAGGACTACGTCAAGGCCATGCGGCTCCGCGGCGTTATGGCGAGGGAGATCGACCGCGTGCTCGGGAGCTTCGACGCGCTGGTGGCGCCGGGGCGGACCAACGAGGCGCCGGTGCTCGGCCAGGAGTTCAGGAGCGCGATCCGCGCCACCGCGAAGGACGTCATGGGCGCCGTCGGCAACGGCGCAGGGCTGCCCGCCGTCTGCGTGCCCAACGGCTTCGGCGCGCGGGGGCTGCCCACGAGCATCCAGTTTATGGGGCGCGCTTGGGAGGAGAACACCATCCTCGCCGGGGCGCGGGCGTACCAGTCGCTGACAGACTGGCACACGCGCCACCCGAAGGTCGACTAGAGCGAGTCCGGCGGGGCCGTCGGCGTACGCCGTGATGACGGCCGACGTGCGCTCGCCTCGTCGCGCACGAGACCGGGGAATTCCGGTTTACCCGCGGCTCACCTCACCTTCGTGGACGCCTGCCATGCTTGAGTGGCGTTGAGGTGTGCTTGGCTGTATCCTGAGGGTAGTTGGCTATGGTTCTTCGCAGGAGGCGGTCATGAGAAGGCCAGCCTGGATATGGCTCCTGGTCGTAGGGTTGGTGGTTGGACTCCTGGTCCTCCATGCCGCACCGGGTTACGCTTGGCACCATCGTGGAGGGGGCGCCGTCTTTATCGAGGTCGGGCCCGCGTTCTGGTGGGGTCCGCCCTATCCGTACTACTCGTATCCGCCGTATTACTACCCGCCCGCACAGGTCATCGTCGAGGAACCCCCGATCTACGTCCAGCAGGCGCCGTTGCCCCCGGCCACGCCGGTCTACTGGTACTACTGCCCGAGCGCCCAAGGCTATTACCCACAGGTCCAAAGCTGCCCTGAGCCGTGGGTAAAGGTCTCACCGAGGGCGCCATGACAGCGAAAAGGGTCATCGTGTCGGTCAGCGCCTCGCTCCTGCTGACGGCGTGCGCGACGGTGCCTACGGGGCCGAGCGTCATGGTGCTGCCGGGCAACGGGAAGAACTTCGATCAGTTCCAGGCTGATGACGCGCTGTGCCGGCAGTGGGCGCTGCAGCAGACCGGCATCACGCCCAACCAAGCCGGGGCGGCCAGCACCGTGACAGGCGCGGTGGTCGGCACGGTGGTCGGCGCCGGGCTCGGGGCTGCCATCGGTGCCGCTTCGGGTAGCCCGGCAACCGGCGCGGCCGTGGGCGCAGGCGCTGGACTCCTCGGCGGGACGATGGTGGGCGCCGGCAATGCCTACGGCGCCGGCATCTCGGTACAGAGGCGCTACGACATCGCGTACGTGCAGTGCATGTACGCCAACGGCAATCAGGTTCCGGTCTCTAGGGGCCTGCAGCCGGGATACAGGTCATCGGCGCCTCCGCCGCCTCCGCCACCACCGCCGCCTCCGGGGGTGCCGCCACCGCCCGCCGGGCCGCCGCCGCCACCGCCGCCTGGGCCTGCGCGCTAGCAGCTGCCGCCGGCTGGTGTAATTGAGAAGTCACTAGGGGAGGTGCCCTATGATCCAGAAGATCTTCAGTCTCGCCCTTGCGGCGATGTTATCCCTCGCGCTCGCCGCCCCGGTGTCTGCGGGCAGGGCACACGGGGGTGGCTTCCAAGGTGGGCATGGGGGCTTCCATCCTGGAGGCGGCTTTCATCGCGGCTCCCGTTGGGGTGGTGCCTTCGTCGGCGGGCTGTTCCTAGGCTCGGTGCTCGCCTACCCGTACTACGCGTACCCGTACTACCGGTCCTATGGGTATCCGTACCCGGTCTACCGGGAGCCTGTCTACGTGCCCGTTCCGGCCTATCAGCCGCAGACGCAGGAGTACCTGGCCCCGCCAGTCCAGCGGGAGGTTTGCTACGTCGGCGGGTGCTACCGTCTCCAGGGGGACGGCGTGACCGTCGCATACCAATGGGTCTGGGTGCCTGCCGCGCCGCCACCGCCCCCGGGGCCGCCGAGCCAATAGCGCGCGCTCTGCACCGCTCCCGGGCTACGCGCGCCTGGCTACGTAAGGCTCGAGCGGGAGCTTGCGGATGCGCTTGCCCGTCAAGGCAAAGATCGCGTTGCACACGGCCGGCGCCACCGTCGGCACGCCCGGCTCGCCGAGCCCGCCCGGCGCCTCGCCCGAGTCCAGGATGTGCACCTCGATCTCGGGCGCCTCGTCGATCCGCAGCATCCGGTAGTCGTGGAAGTTCGACTGCTTCACGCGCCCGCGGTCGATGGTGATCTCGCCGTAGAAGACGGAGGTCAGCGCGTAGATCGCGCCGCCCTCCATCTGGGCTTTGACCTGGTCGGGGTTGACCGCGATGCCCGCGTCGATGGCGCCCACGATCTTGTGGACGCGCACCTTGCCGGTGGGTGCCACGGAAACCTCGGCAACGTGGGCCGCATAGCTGCCGTACGAGAAGGCGACGGCGATGCCGCGCGCGCGGCCGGCCGGCAGCGGCGCGCCCCAGTTGGCCTTCTGCGCCGCCAGCTCGAGCACCGCCTTGTGGCGGGGTGACTTGCCTAAGAGCGCTCGGCGGTACTCGAAGGGGTCCTTGCCCGCCGCGTGCGCCAGCTCGTCCACGAAGCCCTCGACGATGTAGATGTTTTGCGAGGAGCCGACCGAGCGCCAGAAGCCCACCGGGATGCCGAAGTCCTTGTGGACCCACTCGACAAGGACGTTCGGCACGTCGTAGGGCATGTCGCGCGCGCCCGCGAGCGCCGTCGCGTCGAGGCTGTACGCCGGCACGCGCCCCTTCTGGACCTGGAGCCCCGGGCCCACGATGCGATTCCACCACGCGACGGGCATGCCCTTGTCGTCGAGTGCGGCCTTGAAGACGTTGTAGGTCGCCGGGCGGTAGAAGCCGTGCTGGATGTCGTCCTCGCGCGTCCACATCACCTTGACGGGCTTGCCCACGGCCTTGGAGGTCTCGACCGCGTCGGTGATGAAGTCCTGCTCACCGCGCCGGCCGAAGCCGCCGCCGAGGAAGGTGGTGTTGACGATCACCTTGTTCGCCGGTAGCCCCGTCAGGCGAGCACCCGTCGCCTGAGTGCCGCCGGGATTCTGCGTCGGCGCCCAGATCTCGCAGGAATTCGGGCGCACGTGCGCCGTCGCGTTCATCGGCTCCATGCAAGCGTGCTCGAGGAAGGGCACCTCGTAGACGGCCTCGACGATCTTGGCGCCCGAGGCGAGCGCCTTGCCCGCGTCGCCGTCCCTCCGCGCTTCCTGTCCAGGCTGGGAGGACGCGGTCTTGTAGCCGCTGCTGATCCGCTCGCTGCTCAGCGTGGCGAGCGATCCCTCGTCCCACGTGACCTTGAGCGCCTTGCGGCCCTGGAGCGCCGTCCAGAAGGAATCGGCCACGACCGCGATGCCGTTCGACACCTTGATCACGTGTGAGACGCCCTTGATGCGCTTGGCCGCCGCCGCGTCGAAGTTCTTCACCTCGCCTCCGAAAACGGGGCTACGCTCGATCGACGCGGTGAGCATCCCCGGCACCTGCACGTCCGCGCCGAAGATCGCGCTGCCGTTGACCTTGAGCGGCGTATCGCGCCGCCCGACGATCTTGCCGATGTAGCGGAACTGGTCGGGCGTCTTGAGCTTGGGGTTCTGCGGCACCGGCAGCTGGGCAGCCTGATCGACGAGCTGGCCGTACTGGAGCTGCCGCCCCGTCGGCCTGTGGATGACCACGCCGGGCTCCGTCGTCACCTCTGCCACGGCCACGCCCCACTCGTTGGCCGCGGCCTGCATCAGCATCTCGCGCGCGGCGGCCCCCGCCTTGCGTAGCATCTGGAAATGATCCCGCACGCCGCGGCTGCCGCCGTAGGACTGCGACTTCGTCACCGGGTTGGCGTAGAGCGCGGGGTTGGCGGGCGCCTGCTGGACCTTGAGGCGGCCCAAGTCGGCATCGAGCTCGTCGGCCACGATCATCGGCATGGTCGTCAGCGACCCCTGGCCCATCTCGACTACGGAGTTGATGAAGGTAACGAGGCCGTTGCGGTCGATCGTGATCCACTGGCTGGGCGTGAAGAGCCCCGGCGACTGCTGCGCCGAGGCCGTGCGGCCCGCGAGCGGTACCTGGAAGCCCACGACGAGGCCCGCCCCCACAGCGAGCCCACCTTTCAGAAGGGTCCGGCGGCTGATCTTCCCCCGCGCGGTAGCTATCACGCGCCTCCCTTCTTCATCTGGGCCGCGCGGTGGATGGCGGCGCGGATGCGCGTGTAGGTCCCGCAGCGGCAGATGTTCCCGCTCATGGCGCGGTCGATATCGGCGTCCGTCGGCGAGGGCTTCTCCGCGAGGAGCGCCGCGGCGGACATGATCTGTCCCGACTGGCAGTAACCGCACTGGGGCACGTCGATCTCGATCCACGCCTTCTGCACGGGATGGTCGGTCCTGTCGGAGAGGCCTTCGATCGTGGTGATCCTCTTGCCCGTCGCCTCGAGGACGGACACGTTGCACGAGCGGACCGCCTTGCCGTCCACGTGCACGGTGCAGGCGCCGCAGTGCGCGGCCCCGCAGCCGAACTTGGTGCCGGTGAGCCCGACCTGCTCCCGGATCGCCCACAGCAGCGGCATGTCGGGCGAGGCATCGATCTGGCAGGTTTTGCCGTTGACGATCAGCGCGAACGTGGCCATGTCAGCCTTTCAACCCTGGCATGGTGAAGCCGGCGCCGTCGAGGTCAGCCGCCAGGGCCGTCTGTTGTTCCCGCGTCAACTCCACCAGCGGCGGGCGCACCGTCACCCAGGACGCGTCGCCGCCGTAATGCGCGATGGCGGCCTTGAGGGCCGGGATCATCGGATGCTTGGCGAAGATGCCGCGGATTTCGTTCAGACGCTCCTGCTGCGTGTCGGCGTCCGCCGCCCGCCACGTCGCAAAGAGCCGCGCGATCGCCCTCGGGTTGACGTTGGCTGTAGCGCTGATGCAGCCGACGCCGCCCCCGCGCATGCCCTGGAGCAGGAAGGTCTCGCTCCCAGGGAAGACGTCGAAGCCCTGCTTGGCGAAGTTGTCGAGATACGCCTGCGTGTTGTTCCAGTCGCCGGAGGAATCCTTGGCGCCCGCGATGATGCCAGGGTAGGCCTTGAGCAGCCGCTCTATGAGAGGAAGGGTGATCGCCACCTGAGAGACCGGCGGGATGTGGTACAGGTAGATCCGCAGCCGACGGTCGCTGACGCGCTCGATCACCTCCGCGAAGTTCTTGAAGAGCCCGTCGTCCGAGACGCCCTTGTAGTAGAAGGGCGGCAGCATGAGCACGCCGCCGCAGCCGAGCTTCATCGCGTGCGCCGTCAGCCGCACCGAGTCGGTCAGCGCGCAGCAGCCGGTGCCCGGCATCATCCGGCCTGCGTCCACACCCGCGCCCACCAGGCGGTCCAGCAGCTCGACCTTCTCGTCGGTGGAGAGCGAGTTGGCCTCCGAGTTGGTCCCGAAGACCGCCAATCCCACGTCCTGGGAGAGCAGCCAGCGGCACTGCCGCGCGAACCGCTCCGGATCAGGGGTGAGGTCGGCCTTGAAGGGGGTGACAACGGGGGAGAGGACACCGGTGATGCGATCTTTGCCGCTCACGGTCGGGGCTCCTTGTGTCGGGGGGTGGCTGCCGGCGCCTATCCTACATCTTGCCGGGTTGCTCGTCCAGACGCAGGCTGTCCCGGAATCGCCACGTCTCCGACCGGTCGAAGACCGCGAGCAGATTGTGGAAGTCGTCGGTCCAGACGCCGACCCGGGGGCGCGTCTCGAGCTTCGTGGCCGTCCAGTCTGGGTCACGCGCGAGCTTGCCGAGCGCCTCCGGCGTCCGGGCCAGCACGGCCCAGATGGAGGCGCTCGAGCCTTCGGCATCCGGCGATGAGTCGTCGCGGATCAGCCGGCCGCCGAGCTTGGCATCCTCGGCGAGGCTCGCCACCACCGGTGCGAGCGCGAGATACCGGTTCGAGAGATGGAGGGCGAGCAGGCCGTTGAGGTTCAGCATCTCGAAATAGAGACGGAAAGCTTCGCGCGTCAGCAGGTGCACCGGAATGGCGTCCGAGCTGAACGCGTCCACGACGATGAGGTCGTAGCGCTCTCCGGGGCGCTCCTTCCGCACCTGGGCCATGCGGATGCGGGCGTCGCCCATCTCGATGCGCACCGTCGCGCCCCGCTGGATCGCGTCGGGCACGTAGGCGAAGTAGAAGCGGTTGGTCGCGATGTCGCGCACGAGGGGATCGATCTCGTAGAACGTCATGATGTCGCCCGGCCGGGCGTAGGCGGCCATCGTGCCCGTCCCGAGTCCGATCACGGCCACGCGGAGCGCCGAGCTGCGCCGATCCAGCTCGGCCATCACGAGCCCGATGGGGCTGCCGCGGTGGTAGTAGGCGAGCGGCTCTTGGTGCCGCTCGGGATCGAGGCTCTGCCGGCCATGCGCCGTGGTGCCGTGGCGGAGCTCGGTATAGCCCGTGAGACTTTTGTCACGTGTGACGCGCAGGACTCCGAAGAAGCTTCGCGCCTGGAGGATCTGGTTGCTGTTCCGCGCGTCCACGAAGTCCCCCACGATCAGGACGGCGCAGAGGCCCAATGCCAGGGCCACCGGGCGCCGCCGCATGAAGAAGAGCGCGACGAGCGGCAGGCCGTATCCCAGGATGGTATTGGCCTGGAGCTCCGCGGGCGTGACCCATTTCTCGACCATCTCCGTGGGGATCTTGAGCAGCGTGGTGAAGAACCCTGTGTCGAGCCGGAGCGTGACGAAGTCCGCGTAGAGGACGAGAGCCGCCGCGCCCACTGCGAAAGCCAAGCCCGCGTCCCTCACGAGGGAGCGCAGGGTCCATGCCGACGCCGGCCGCGGGCCTTCCAGGAGCAGGCAGCTGAGCGCCATCACGAGCGGGTACTCCGCGAGCGAGCTGAAGACGAGAGGGGCGATCAGCGCGTTGCAGAGCCCGCCGAGCACGCCGCCCACCGAGAGCAGGAGATAGAACTGGGTCAGATACCGCGACGAGGGGCGCGTGAGCGCCAGCTTGCCGTGGCAGGCGAGGGCGACCACGAAGAGCAGCAGGAGGTGCCAGAGCACCGTGATCAGGATGCGCTGCTTGAAGCGGGAGAGCATGAGGAAGAAGACGACGAGGACGAGCGGGGTGGTCGCCGCCGCGACCAGGCGATGCAGGCGCGCCGGCAAGCGGCCGAAGGCCAGGATGAAGGTCAGGAGATAGATGGCCAGCGGTAGTACCCAGAGCAGGGGTACGGCGGCGATATCCGTCGTGATGTACGTGGTCACGCCGAGCAGGAGGCTCGACGGCACGAACGCCAGGGCGATCCAGTGCAGGCATAGGGTCCAGCTCGGCGGCGGCTCAGGCGGCGCGATATAGGGAACACCGGGGGGATCGCCGGGGGGATCACCGGGGCCCGCGCCGTCCTCCGGCCCTGCGCCCGCGGGCTTGGGGCCGCGCCGCCAGAGGGTCATCGCGCAGAGGCCGATCAGGACGGCGAGCGCGAAATAGCCGAGGGTCCAGAGGCGCGTCTGCGTCAGCCAATCATCGCCCCTGAGCTGGAGCCTCGGCTCGATGAGGGTCGGATAGCTCAGCAGGGCCAGCATGCTGCCGAGGTTGCTCGCGGCGTAGAGAAAATAAGGGTCCCCCGCGGCCGGGTGATCCGTGCTTTCGAACCACTTCTGGAGCAGCGGGGCAGTGGCGCTGACCACGAGGAAGGGCAGTCCGACCGAGACCGAGAGCAGGAGCAGCACGTCGAAAACCGGGTTGGTGCCGCCGCCGTGAAGGTACGCCGGGTTCACGGCCAGCGGCAGGACTCCAAGCGGCAGGACGAGCAGGGCCAGGTGCAGGAGCATCTGGCGGCGGATGCCGAGCCAGGCCGTGCTCGCGTGGGCGTAGGCGTAGCCGCCGAGGAGCACGGCCTGGAAGAAGACCATGCACGTGCTCCACACGGCCGGCGTGCCCCCGAGGAGCGGCAGGACCATCTTGCCCACCATCGGCTGCACCACGAACAGCAGCGTGGCGCCGGCGAACATCGTGACAGCAAAGAGCAGGAGCAGGGCGATCAGGCCGCGATCCTCATGTCGGCCCCAACCTAGCATAGGACGGTCGGTGGTAGACTACGCGTCGTGACTTCCGCCTCGACAACCCACGAGGAGATCGGTCCCGAGAGGAGATCGACCCCAAGAGGAGATGGACCAATGACCGACAAGGGTGATCTGCTGTACGACCCGACGGCCGAGCCGCGGATCCTGGCCGCGGGGCTGGCGCCGCGGCTGGCGAGCCTCGAAGGCACGCGCGCCGGCATCCTCGACAACAGCAAGGCCAACGCCGGCACGCTGATGCTGGCGGTGGTCCAGCGTCTCAAGGAGCGCTACGGCGTCCGCGACGTCGTCAAGCGCGAGAAGGGCATCGCGGGGCCGCCCTCGCCCGCCATTCTCGCCGATCTGACGACGTGCGACTTCGTTCTGGTCGGCAGCGCCGACTGAGGGTCGTGCACGTCGTGGAGTATCCACGGCGCCATCGTGCTGGAGCAGCACGGCATCCCGACCGTCGTCATGGGCACCAAGGAGTTCGAGACGCTGGCCACGCTCGAGGCACGGAACCGGGGTCTCGCCGACCTGCCTCTTGCCCTCATCCCGCATCCCTTGGGCGGCATCCGTGAGGAGGAGGTCGTGCGCAAGGCGGACCTCGTCATCGATATCGTCGTTCGCGCGGTGACCAAGGCGTGACCGCGCCGGGCCCCGCGGCCAAGACCTTTCGCCTGGACGGCTCCTACACGGCCATCAACCGCCTCTACCAGGAGCGCGGCTGGACCGACGGGCTTCCGATCGTTCCGCCCACGGACGACCTCGTGCGCGAGTCCTTGCGGTTCACGGACCGCGAGCCGCGCGACGTCGTTGCCGTCCTGCCGCCGCGGCAGGGCGAGGCCACGGTCGAGCGGATCGCGGTCAACGCCGTCATGGCGGGCTGCAGGCCCGAGTACCTGCCGGTCGTCATCACCGCCATCGAAGCCCTCGCGGATCCGGCCTTCAACCTCGACTCGATCCAGGCCACGACGCATCCCGTGGCGCCGCTCATCATCGTCAACGGCCCCATCGCGCGCGAGCTCGAGATCAACGCGGGCTACAACGCGTTCGGCCAGGGCTTCCGCGCCAACATGACCATCGGCCGCGCCGTGCGGCTCTTGCTCATGAACGTGGGCGGCGGGCTGCCGGGGACCGGTGATCGGTCCACCCAAGGCAGCCCGGCCAAGATCGCTTACTGCGTGGCGGAGAACGAAGCGGCGAATCCGTGGGAGCCGCTCCACGTGGAGCACGGCTTCCCGGCCGACGTGAGCACCGTCACCGCGATCGGCTGCGAGGGCCCGCACAACATCCAGGACCACTACAGCTACACGGGTCTGGGGGTCCTCAAGATCATCGCCGGCGCGATGGGCCAGGCTGGCAGTAACAACCTCCTCGCCTTTGGCCACCCGCTGCTATCGCTCGGGCCCGAGCACGCCGCCACCATCGCGGGCGACGGCTACACCAAGCGACAGGTCAAGGAGTTCATCTTCGAGCACGCGCGCTTTCCGCTCGGCCGGCTCGGCGAGGAGTACCGGCGCCTGCACGTTGACGACCGGCACGCGGTGGATTCGCCCGATACCCTCCTGCCGATCGTCAGATCGCCCGAGGACATCTCGGTGATCGTCGTCGGCGGGGCCGGGAAGCACTCCTGCTGGCAGCCGACCTTCGGCGATCAGACCGCGCCGGTGCGGCGCCCCATCGCGCGCAGGGACGGGACGCCCTTGCGGAGCATCACCGACCTCAAGCGCTAGCGACGGGGGCTGCGCCGTCAGCTCATGCGGACCGGTGCGTTACCGCCGGTCGTCGTATCGCCCATTGCGGTGCTCGTCCCGATACGCACGCACACGGTCGCCGTGACGCTCGTCACGGAAGTCGTCCCGGTGGGAGGGCGGCCGGTCGCCGCGATGGTCGTCCCGGTACGCCGTATGATGCTCACCGCGATGGTCATCCCGGTAGACCGCGGGATGCTCCGGACGCCGTTCCTCCCAGCGCCGGCCCCACGTCGATCCCCACCGCGGCGCCGTCTCGCGCCGCCAGTGCGACCATTCCCGCGGCGGCACGCGATAGTACTGCACCGGTACCGCGAGGATCGGCCGCGGCACGTACTCGGGCCGCACCTCCGACCAAGGTCCCTCGTACCCGGGGCCCGCGAACCACACGCCGCCGCGGAAGGCGAAGAACTGCCCGGCGTACAAGAAGAGGTTCGCCCCGACGGCCGGAGCGTAAGAGACGGGGGTTTCCGGCACTTGCACGAACTGCGGGGGAGATCCCAGATGGATTCCGAGGTCCACGCTCACCCCGGCGTGCCCGGCGCTTGCAGAGCCGACGAGCGCTACGACAGCCATCACGCTGCCCACGAACATCTGCCGAAGCATCAGCGTATCCTCCCTGCCACCTTCGGGCCTACTGCATGCGGGGCGCAGAGGCCGCACGATCTGCGGCCCTGGCTCGCCTTCCGCCAGTACGACGCGTTCTGCATCCGGTCTGTTTACGGCATCGCCGGGCGGAGCGTCTTATCGTGCTCCGCCGGGCGAGTGGCGGCGTGGTCTACCTACGCGCGCGCGCCTGCATGCTGCGGGCGGCCGTGGGCATCCCGGAAGACCGGGCGTACTGCTGAGGCGCCTGGACCGCGCTCTGACGCTGGGCGAAGCTCGGCGTCTGGCTGGTGCCCTGATGCTGGCCGTAGCCCGGCGTCGAACCCGGCGCGGCGCTGGAGCCTGGCGTCTGGCCATAGCCCTGATGCTGGGGGTAATTCAGGCGCGGGCCGCCGGCCTGACGCTGTCCGTAGTACTGGCCCTGCGCGGTGGGGCGATTCGAGAAGCGGTTGCGGTAGTCCTGGTGCAGGTCGCGCCGGTCGCCGGCGAGATTCCGGCGATCCTGGACGAGCTCGCGCCGGTCGCGGTAACGGTCCTGCACGTCGTGGCGCAGCTCCTGCCGGTCGCTGCGAAGCTCCCGCTCGTCGCGGCCCAGCTCCCGGCGATCCTGGGAGAGCGCGCGCTGGTCCTTGTTCAGCTCGGCGCGGTCGACGGCGACAGCCCTCCAGTCGCCGGCCCTCATGTCCTGGCGGAGCCTGTTGCGGTCCTGGGCGATCTCGCGCTCGTCCCGGCCGATCTGCCACTGGTCCCGGCGGATCTCCTGCTTGTCGCCGGCGATCTCCCGGCGGTCCTGCTGGATCTCGCGATTGTCACGGCCGAGATTGCGCTCATCCTGCCGGACTTCCCGGACATCACGCGCAACCTCCCCACGGTCCTGGCGGATCTCTCGGTTGTCCTGACGGATGTTCTGCGGGTTCGTCGAAACCACGGGCGTGTCCTGCGTGGAGAGCTTCGGCTGATCCTGATTGATGTTCTGGGCGCCCACGACAGGTGCCCACAGCGCGACCGTCACGATCGCGCCTCCCACGAGCCACGTGAATCGATGCATGGCGTTATCCTCCTCTGCCCTCTAAGGGGCGTTTACCTGCTTGCCCCCTACGACGCCGGCCCGGGTGTATCCGTTTACATACGCCAAGCCCCGGACTTTCTCGGCCCGCCCCGCTCCCATGTAAATGGATGACCGCGCAACCTCGTCTACCCGACAGGGACGGATCGGCATCAGCCGTCCGCGTTGGTGGGGTGCGAAGGGGAGCATGGAAGGCAGGGGCCGAGCGGGCCCCAGGAGGCATGCGATGAGAATCTTGAAGAAAATCGTGGCGGCCGTGGTCGCCGTCGTTCTAACGATCCCCGCGACACTCCTCGCCCAGGAGCTGCCACCGCGCATCTTGTTCTCGACCGAGGAGCTCGAACAGATCGCCGCGCCGGTCGCGCTCTATCCGGACCCGCTGCTGGCGCAGGTGTTGATGGCCGCCACCTACCCCGTCGAGGTCGTGCAGGCGGCCCGGTTCGTTCAGGCCAATCCCACTCTTAGGGATAGCCGGCTGGACGAGGCGCTCACGTACCAGAACTGGGACGACAGCGTGAAGGCGCTCGCTCAGTTCCCGCAGATCCTCGACATGATGGACGACAAGCTCGACTGGACCCAGCAGCTCGGCGACGCCTTCCTGGCTCAGGAGCAGGGTCTGATGGACGCCGTGCAGGTGCTCCGCGCCAGGGCGCAGGCGCAAGGCACGCTCACCAGCTCACCGCAGCAGGTCGTGAGGGTGCAGGCCCCCTACATCTACATCGAGCCGGCCAGCCCGCAGGTGATCTACGTGCCGGTCTACAACCCTCTCATCGTCTACGGGCCGTGGCCCTATCCTGCCCATCGGCCGTACTACTACTACCCGATCGGATTGCCCGTGGGGAGAGGCTTCTACTCCTTTGGCGGCGGCATCTTCGTCGGGTTCGGGCTCTGGGGAACTTGCGACTGGCACCGCCACGTCGTCTTCGTCGATGTTGCCCGGTATCGCCGCTTCACCGAAGTCGTGAACGTCGAAGGACGACGGGGCGAGATCGAGCGGGGGAGGATCGGGCCGCGCGAGGGTGATCGGCTGGCGTGGCAGCACGACGTCCGTCATCGGGAGAGCGTGGAGGTCCGGCATACGGCGGCGCAACAGCCCGTGACGACTCCGAGGCCGGCGGTTATCCAGTCCCGTGAGCCCTTCCGGAGTCGTGTAGAGCAGCCGCGGGCGGCACAACCGCGGGTGGAGCAGCCACGAGTGGAACAGCCGCGGGCGGCACAACCGCGGGCGGAGCAGCCGCGGGTGGAGCAACCGCGAGCTGACCAGCCGCGAGCGGAGCAGGGACGGCCGCAGCCAGGGCGCGGCGGACAGGAAGCGATCCGGCCGAGCGTCCAGCCGGCGCCACGGCCCGAGTCCAGCCGGCCGAATCCGGGAGACTCGCCGCGCGCGCAGGCGCGCGTCCAGGCGAGCCCCGCCCCTGCGCAGGGCCAGCGACGGGAACCCGGCGAGCGCGGTCATGAGGACCGGGAGAGTGTCGCGCCGCCCAGTCCCGCCGTGCGGAGTGCGCCCGTGGCGACCGTCACGACTGGAAGCGTCCATGAAGCGAGCAGCGCAAGCGCCTTGAACGGCGGCGTCCAGGGCGGCGGGGCGCGGCGATGAGCCGGGGCAGGCTGCTGAAAAAGGCCCATCTGCGCCATTTAGCAAAGACTGTTGGGGCGCCCTCGGCCGCAGGCTCGTGGCTGTTCGAGCTGAGGGGCGGAGCCCCGAGGCGAGGGCTGAGACAGTCGTACGCCTCGCCTGCGGAATCAACCCAGCCCTCGTCTCGCGACGGCACAGGCCGTCGCTCAACTCGAAGGGCGGGGCGCCGCCTCGCATCTGGACCTTTTTGAGCAGCCTGCGAGTTTTTCAGCCGCCTGCTAGGAGGAAAACTCGCGCAGGACTCGGCCCGGGCGGCCGCAGTCGGCGATCACGCCCCGCGGGTCCACCGCGCGGACGCCGTTGACCCACACGCCGTGGAGCCCCACGGCCGGCGTGTCGAGGCGTGACGCGCCGGTGGGCAGGTCGTTGACGCGGCGCTTCGGGCCCCGCGCCACCGTGGACGGATCGAACAGCATCAGGTCGGCCCACGCGCCGGGCGCGATGCGGCCGCGGTCCTTGATGCGATACGCGTCCGCCACCGTGCTCGTCACGGCGCGCACCGCCTGCGGGAGCGTCATGTCGCCGCGCTCGCGCACCCAGTGGCCGAAGAGGTGAAGGCCGAAGCCAGCGTCGCAGAGGAAGGAGAGGTGCGCGCCCGCATCGGACAGCGCGATGGCCGCGCAGGGGTGGCGCAGCAGCTCGGAGACCTTCTTCTCGTCCGTGTTGAAGAGCCGGCAGTCAAACATCGTGTCGAGGTCGTCGTCGAGCCCCAGGTCGAGGAAGACGTCCCAGGGCTCCCGCTTTCGGTCCCGCGCCAGCTCGCCGATCGTCTTGCCCTCCAGCGACCGCAGCGAAGGCTTCTTCACCTCCATCACCGTCAGGTAGTCCCAGTTCTTGTTGCTGATCCGGTTCGGCACGCCGGGCTGCCCCATCTCGTGGATCAGCGCGCGGCGGAAGCCCGGATCGGCCAGGATCTGGCGGTAGCGCGCCTGGTCGGGCGCCGTCATCGCGGGCCGCCAGGCCATCAGTGCCTCGAGCGGGTAGGGGTGGCGCAGCGTGAACTCCATGCCGAGCGGGAAGCAGCCCACCTGCGCCCAGAGCTCGCGGCCGCGGGTGCGCGCCTGCTCGATCTCGCCCAGCTCCTTGAAGACGCGCGTGGGATCGCCCGGGTCCACGAACATGGCCGCGATCATGACGGGCCGGCCGTTGGCGCCCGCGATCTTCTCGAGCCAGGGGATGGTGGAGGTCATGCCCTTGGTCAGCATGAAGACGCCGCGCTTGGCCTCGCCGAGCGCGCCCGTGAGCGCCAGCATCTCCTTCTCGTCCGCCAGCCGGGAGGGCATCGGGATGCCGCCTTCACCGTTGTGCTGCTCGAGCGTGGAGGTCGCGAAGCCGATGGCGCCCGCCTTGACCGCCTCGAGCACGATGCGCCGCATCTCCGCGATCTCGGCGTCCGTCGCCGCGCGCTTGGCCGCGTCCTCGCCCAGCACATACGTCCGCACCGACGAATGCCCGACGAAGGACGCCACGTTCGGGACGATTCCGCGCCGCTCGATCGAGCCGAGGTACTCCGGATAGCTTTCGAAATCCCACTGGATCCCCGCGCGCATCGCGTCCAGCGACATGCCCTCGACGTGCGTCAGGTTGCGCATGATCACGTCGCGGTGCTGCGGCCGGCAGGGCGCGATGGTGAACCCGCAGTTGCCGATCACCACCGTGGTCACGCCCAGCGCCGTGGACGGCGTCGCGAAGGGATCCCAGGTCAGCTGGGCGTCGTAGTGCGTGTGGATGTCCACGATGCCCGGGGCCAGCACCAGTCCCTGCGCGTCAACCGTTTGCCTGGCCGGCCCCAGGTTGCCGCCGACACCGACGATCCTGCCGCCCGTGACCGCGACGCCTCCGGCGCGCTCCGGGGCGCCCAGACCGTCGATGATACGCGCATTGTCAATGACAAGATCGTGCACGTTATGAAGCCTCCGTGTCGTGTGGGTCGGTGGTGTGCGGCTGTGCGGACCCGAGCGTAGTCCCGGCCTCCCGCGAAATCAAGCGGCGCCCGGGCCTCATCCACCGCCACACGCGCTCGGGGGTGATGGGCAGCGACCGGATCGTCACGCCGAACGGAGTCAGCGCGTCCTCCACGGCGTTGGCCACCGCCGCCGGTCCTGGAATGGCGCCGCCCTCCCCGACGCCCTTGGCGCCGAGCGGCGTGAACGGTGACGGATGCTCGAGCCGCTCCACCTCGATCATGGGCACGTCGGTGGCCGTCGGTTTCAGGTAGTCGAGGAAGGTGGACGTGAGGAGCTGCCCCTGCGCGTCGTAGCGGAATTCCTCCAGGAGCGCGGCGCCGATGCCGTGCACGGTCGAGCCGTGCACCATGCCCTCCACGATGAGCGGATTGAGCTCGCGGCCGCAGTCGTGAGCAACGAGGTACTTCAGGATCTTGACCACCCCGGTGCGCGGGTGCACCTCGACCAGGCAGCAGTGCGCCGCGTTCGAGAAGACGAGCTGGGAGCGCACGCGCCGCTGGGCGTCGACGGGCGCCGCGAGGGGATTCTGGTACGCGTGGCGCGCCTCGATCCCGGGCTCTTCGCCCGGCGGGAGGCCGAGCACGTCGGCGTACGCGGTCCGCGCGAGCTCGGCGAAGCTGACGCGCCGGTCCGGCGCGCCCCGCACGACGACGGCGCCGTCGCGCAGCTCCAAGTCGGCCGGGTCGATCTCCAGCCGATGCGCGGCCAGCCGGCGGAGCTTGTCCGCCACCCGCCGGGCTGCGCCCACGATCGCGCCGACATCCGTGACGGAGAACTTGTTCGAGTAGTTGCCCGAGAGGTAGAGCCAGGGTGTCGTCGCCGAGTCGAACCCCCGGGCGACCACGACGGTCTCCGGGGTGAGCCCAAGCTCGTCGCCCACGATCTGCGCGATCACGGTCTCGTATCCCTGACCGCTGGACGGGTCACCGATGGCCACGCGGACGTGCCCGTCCGGTTCCATCCGGACCATCGCGGCCTCGGCGGATCCCGACACGGTCCGCCGTCCGGTGAGGAGCTCGTACGAGGCGAGATTCGTCCCCGCGGGCTCGATCGACGTGGCGATCCCGATGCCGAGGAGTCGCCCCTCGCGGCGCGCGCGGGCCTGCTCGGCGCGCCAGCCCGCGTAGTCGAAGCTTTCCAGCGCGCGGCGGAGCGTCGCCGGGTAGTCGCCGCTGTCGTACTGGGCGCCCGGCGGCGTCGTGTAGGGCATCTCGTCCGCCGTGACGTAGTTGCGCAGGCGGAGCTCCGCTGGATCCAAGCCGAGCCGGCGGGCGAGGAGTGCCATCGAGCGCTCGATCGCGAAGCACATGAAGGGCTTACCGATCCCGCGGTTGGCCCCGCTCGGGCACTTGGTGGTCAGCACCGACCAGGCCTCGTAGCGAATGGCGGGGATGCGGTAGCCGTTGGCGATGTTCCCCAGCTTGATGAGGTTGTGCTGGCTCGGGGTGACGAGGTTTTTCCCCTCGTCGGCGACGTCGCGAACGCTCAACGCGAGCAGCGTGCCGTCCGCCCGGTACGCCAGCTCGACGTCCATCACTCCGTTACAGGCATGCATGAGGGCGGTGAGGTTCTCGATCCGGTCCTCGATCCACTTGACGGGGCGGCCCGCCGCCCGCGCCAGGAGCGCGCAGATCAGGAGATATGCCGGCCGCCGCTTGTTGCCGAAGCCGCCGCCGATGTCGGGGCAGCTCAACCGGATGCGAGACAGGGGGACGGCCAGCGAGGCCGCGAGGATCGAGATGGTCAGCCCGGGCCGCTGGTCGTTCGTCCAGAACTCGAAGCTGTCCGTCCCCGCGTCGTAGGCGGCGATGGCGCCGAACGTCTCGAGCGGTGTCGAGGCGTAGCGCTGGATCGTGAATCGCTCGCGGAGGACGCCGTGGGCCCGCGCCATCGCGCCGTCGACGTCGCCATACGTGAGCGTGTCGTGCCAGACGACATTCGAGCCGAGCTCCGGATAGAGGAGAGTCGCGCCGGGCCGCAGAGCTTCCTCGGGATCCACCACGGCCAGGAGCGGGTCGTACTCGACGCGGATCAGCTCGAGCGCGTCCTCGGCCGTCGCCCGATCGACGGCCGCCACCGCCGCCACGGGCTCGCCGACATACCGCGCGCGGTCCACCGCCAGGCAGTAGTCCGACACGACGGCGGTCGTTGGGATAAGCGGCCGGATCGGTCCGGAAAGGCGCGCGGCGTCCGCGCCCGTCAGCACGGCGGCCACACCCGGGCGCGCGGCGGCCGCGCGCGTGTCGATGGACACGATCCGGGCGTGGGCATGCGGGCTTCTCAAGATCGCGGCGTGGAGCTGCCCCGGCTGGCCGAGGTCGTCGATGAAACGGCCGCGGCCCGCGACGAGGCGGACGTCTTCCTTGAGCGGCAGGGCGGTGCCGACCCAGCGCGCGGCTCCGGTGGGCTCGCTCACGCGGTTTCTCCGGCGCCGCCGCGGAGGGCCGCCGCGGCCTGGGTGACGGCGCGCACGATATTGACGTAGCCCGTGCACATGCAGAGCTGGCCGGCCAGGGCTAGGCGGATCTCGTCGGGCGACGGCGCGGGATTGGACGCCAAGAGCTCGGTGGCAGTGACGATCATGCCGGGCGTGCAGAACCCGCACTGCATCGCGTGCGTGGCGCAGAAGGCCTGCTGGAGCGGGCTCAGCCCCTCGGGCGGGGTCAAGCCCTCGATCGTTGTCACGGTGGCGCCGTCCAGCTGGACCGCAAAGACCAGGCAGCTCCGTGCGCTCTCCCCGTCGACGAACACCGTGCAGGCGCCGCACACGCCGTGCTCGCAGCCCACGTGCGTGCCGGTGAGCCCGAGGTCTTCACGCAGGAAATCGGCGAGGGACCGGCGTGCCGAGATCTCGCGCTCGACCCCGCGGCCGTTGACGGTGAGCCGGATCGACAGGCGCTCGGCCGGCGCGATCATGCAGGGCGCGCGCCGTCGAGCCGCGTGAGCGCCTGGCTCACGGCGTCTTCGGTCAATACCGCCGCGAGATGGCGGCGATACTCCGCCGAGGCGTGGACGTCATCCGGCGGATCGCACGCCTCGGCAGCGGCCGCTGCCGCCCTCGCTAATGCGGCGCTCGGGTCGAGGCCTTGGCTCGTGAGAATCTCCTCCGCTGCGGCGAACCGCACGGGCCGGTCGCCCACTCCGAAACCCACGAGCCACGCGGACTCGCAGCGTCCCGACGGCCCGGCCGCCCGGCCCACGAGAGCCACCACGCCGGCCAAGGCAAAGTCGCCCGCCCGGCGCACGACTTCGGCGAAGCCCCAGCCAGGGCCCTGCGGCGGGACGCGGATCTCCAGCAGGATCTCGTCCGGCGCCAGCGCGGTCGTCATCAGGCCGAGAAAGAACTCCGAGGCCTGGATCGTCCGCGAGCCGCGAGCGCCGTGGAGGCGGAGCTCCGCGCCGAGCGCGACCAGCGCGGCCGGCAGCTCCGCGGCGGGATCGGCGTGCGCGAGGCTGCCGCCGAGCGTGCCGCGATGCCTGATGGCCGCGTGGCCTACATGGCGCGCGGCCTCGGCGAGGAGCGGTGCCCGCTCGATCACGGCGGCGGAGTCCGCGAGCGCGGCGTGGCGTACGAGGGCGCCGATGCTGAGACCGCCGTCGGCGCTGAGCGTGATGTGATCGAGCCCCGGCACGCCGTTGAGATCGATCAGCACCGCCGGGCGCACGAGGCGCAGGTTGAGCATCGGCACCAGGCTCTGCCCGCCCGCCAGGATCTTGACGTCATGGTCGGCGGAGGCGAGGAGCTCCACCGCGTCGGCGAGGTTCTGGGGACGCGCGTACCGGAACGGGGCCGGCTTCACTCCCGCCGCCGCTAGCCCATCAGGAGCGCGCCCGGCACCTCGCGCCCCATCCTCTGGATCTGCTCCCGGCTGATACCCTCGGCCTGAAGCCCCGCCACGAACATCTGGAGACCATCCGCGGGCGTCGGGTTACCCGCCTGGCCGAGGTCCGTGCCGAGCACGAAGTGCTCTGCGCCCACGCTCTTGATGCACGCCGCGGTCACCGCGAGCGGCACGCGCGGCGAGTGGCGCATGAACTCGAGCACGCTCTCCGGCCCCACCAGGATGCCCAGCGCGCACAGCTCCATCTTCGCCCCCATGGCCGCCGCCTTCTTCATGTGCGCGGGCGTCATCCCGACGACGTCGAACTGCGCATGGGTGACGACGATGCGGTCGCACCCCTCCTCGCGCGCGGCCGCGATCAACGCCAGCGCCTGCTCGGCCGAGGCGTGCCCCGTGTGGACCACGAGCCGCTGGGCGGCGCAGACCTTCAGCACCTCTCGCGCCGCCGGCAGCACCGCGCCGCGCTCGTTCACTATGCTGATGCCCGCCGGCGCCGTGCCCGCGCGGCGCACGTGGTTGTCGGCGTCGAAGGTCGGGAACCACACGACGCGGCCGTAGCCGCCCTGCATCCGCCACATCCACTCCACGGCCTGCGGGTTGAGCCCGCCGACGGCGCCGTTCAGCGTGACGCCGCCGAAGATCTTCACTCCGGGCACGTGCTTGCGCGCGAGCCACGCGCGATCGGCGGTGAGGGTGACGTGGCTCTTGAACACCACCGCTTCCATTTGCCGCGCGGCGGCCAGCGCGGCCAGCTCGTCATCGTCCACGGAGCGGCCGAAGACGTCGGGCGCCGCGTGCGTGTGAAAGTCGATCAGGCCGCGGATGGGGCTCACGGGCGGTGGAGGGGGAGAGTACCCGCGGACTCCCGTGTTCGCGGCGGGCTCGCGCGCCGGGCCTTCGGCGCGCCGTCCACGCGCGGCGGGCGCCGTCGGGCGTCCATGCCCGCGTGGAGCCGCGGCCGCGACGCAGCCGCACATGACCGCGCACGCCGCGCTCACAGCGTCAGCCCCCCGTCCAGGTAGAGTGTCTGGCCGGTCATGTAGTCGGCCGCCGCCGAAGCCAGGTAGACGGCGAGGAGGCCGACCTCGCGGAGCCGTCCCTCTCGCTGGAGCGGCACGGTCTGCTGGGCGCGGCGGACCGCCTCGGCGTAGCCCGCCTCGCCTGCGGTCACCGCGTCGGGGAAGAGCCCGGGCGCGATCGAATTCACCTGGACGCCGTAGGGCGCCCACTCGAGCGCCAGCGCCCGGGTGAACCCGACGAGCGCCGTCTTCGCGGCGGCATAGATCGTCAGGTTGACGCCGCCGCGGGCGGAGGCGAACGAGCCGATGTTGATGATCTTGCCGGAGCGCCTGGCCAGCATGTGCGGGCCCGCGGCCCGACTGCAGAGCACGGCCTCAGTCAGGTTGAGATCGAGGATGAGGCGGTATTCGTCATCGGTCAGCGGGCCGGGGGTCAGCGGACCGGGCGCCTTCGCTGCTTGATCCGATAGGGGGCCCGGCAGGGGCACCAGCGGCTTCCGGATGGAGTCGCCGAGGTTGTTGACGAGCACGTCGAGGGCGCCGAACTCCTTGAGGATGCGGCTCATCGCGCGCTCCACCTCGTCCGACTTGGTCACGTCCGCGACGAGGGGCACCACGCGCCGGCCCGTCGCCTTGGCGATGTCGGCCGCGAGGCTCGTCACGTGCTTGTCGGTCAGGCTGTTAATGATGACGTCCGCGCCGGCCTCGGCGAGGGCCTGGGCGATGCCCTTGCCGATGCCGCGGCCCGCGCCCGTCACGAACGCCACCTTGCCGGTCAGATCGTATTCAGGGATGGCCATCTGTCCGTCCTAAGACCAGACGTCGATTGGAATCGGCAGCCCGTCGAGGTCGGCGTCGGGCAGCGGCCCGTCGGCCCGCCCGCCCATTCGGTCCAGGAACCAGTAGATCTGGCGCAGGTGCTGGGCGGCGTGCCACGTCGTGCGCTCCATGAAATCGTGGGCCGACTGCGGGCCGTAGTACGTGCTGACGCTGCCGTCGCACCAGCCCGGCCGCGCGCAGTACGCGGCGAGCCGCCGCCGCACCGTCTCGCCGTAGCGGGCGACGGCGTCGCCGTCCACCATCTCTGCCGGCGCCTGTTCGTCGAACACGTGCTCGGACAGGTGCCCCTCCTCGCGCGTATCGACGAAGGCCGCGCTCAGGCGGAAGACGTGGAAGCCCAGCTGGCGCACCGACCGGTCGCGCCCCGGCGCCTTCATGCCGAGGTGCTCGCGCGGGACCTGGCGGATCGCGCGCTGGGTCGCCGCCAGCACGGTGTCGAGCCGCCGCGCCAGCTCGGCCGGCGCCAGCTGTAGGCACTCCGCGTAGCGCGCCCCCACCAGCTCGGCGAGCGCCTTCGGGTTCCAGCCGTGGACCACGCGGTCGCCGACGATCGTCGCCGGCACGCGGGCGACGCCGAACGGCTCGAGGTCACGCCGCCGCTCGGGCTCGGCTTCGACGTCGAACCCCTCGAACGTCACTCCCCATGACGAAAGCAACTCTTTCGTCTTGGCGCAGGAGCTTCAGCCCTGCCGGTAGTAGACGCGCGGAGTATCCATGGGCCCTCCCATTCGCGGAACGAGCCGGCCATTCGCGGAACGAGCCGGATGGTATCACGGCTTCCAGAGCCGCGGATCGAAGGAGAACGGCTCCGGCTGGCCGATGCGGATGCGTTTGAAGTGTGGATGCAGCGGGTTCAGCAGATAGTTCAACTCGTGGGGAACGATCGCGGATGGCACTGCCAGCACTGCGGTCTTACGCGCCGCGGCCCAGCGGCTACCCAGATCGGCGAGAGCCTGCGGCCGCGGAAGGTTTCGCCACTCCCGTGGGAGACCCGAGGTTCGGATGAGGGTGATCTCCTCCGGGTCCGGAATGTCCGCCGGGATGCCGACGCAGTCTTTCGCGAGGTCGTCGTCGTCCAGGTGCACCAGCAGCTCCAGGACCGCAAGCGAAAGCGTGGAGGACGTGTACACGACAGGAGTTCCACGATGGTTCCACCTGCCGCCGTACATTCTGGCTCCCTCGCCGTCAAAGGCCGCGGTGCGGGGCTGGGCGAGACGCCAGACCCGGATCAGCTGTACACGCCGTGCTCGATCCGGCCCAGGACGGTCACGACTTCCTCGGCGCCGAGATCGGTGTCCAGCAGATCGAGTGGGGCGATGCCGCCCAGCGCGCGGTTCGGCTTCTGGAGCCATCGCCCGGCCTTGTCTTGCGCTCCCAACACATCCTCGGCGACGGCCGCCACGCGTGCCAGACGCAGCAGCCGGTCCGACTCGTCCGCTCGGAGGCGCCGCTCCTTCTTCCGCCGGGCCAAGGTGCGGGCAGGCAGGCCGACCACCCGCGCCAGCGTGAGCAGGGGAATGTCGTACCGCGTGCCGACGGCGGCGAGTGAGGCGAATGGAAGGCCGGAGCGCGCCCGATGGATGACGGCGGTGTAGTCGGCCAGCCGCTCCTTCAGGACACTCCTTCCCCCGAGCGTCTCCGCGATCGTCGTGGCTGTGACCATAACGCCTCCTGCAATCTGGCAGTGATGATACTGCCATATGGCATGAGCGTCAAGGGCGGCGCTTCGGCACGCGTCTCCGCAGCCGATCTGCTCCCCTAGGCTCTACACGCGGCCGTCAGTGTCGCGATGAGGCGATCGACCGCGTGGATCGCGTCTTGGCCGAGCGTCCCGTGTTTCCGGAGATCTTCGAGCAGCGCGAGGAGCGACTCGACGTCCTCGACCCGCTGAAAGGTCCAGGCTTCGACGTCGCCGGTCCGCTTGGCGCCCGAGGCGGCCGCGCGCGCGCCGGTGGACACGGCAGCGTCGGCGGTGGTGGCAAGCAGGCTGCGGGCGACGTCCGCATTGCCCGCGGAAATGCCCGGAACGGTGATCATGTTCTTCTGCCGAGGACGACGAGCTCGTATTCCGTCATGGGGTCGTCATTCTAGCATCGTCATCCGAGGGGCACGATAGCGTAGAAGCGCGGCTCTGCGCCAATCACGCGGGTGATGTGCCCCTGGCCGGTCAGGTCTTCGGCCAGGACGACGTCGCCAGGGCCGATCCGCGCTACCGTGCCGTCGCCCACCTCGATCTCGGCGGCCCCCGACAGCGAGATCGAGTACTGCCGGCGCGGCGCGCAATGCCAGTCGAGCACGTACCCCGGCGGCGCGAGGCGGAACGCGATGCCCGCCGTGGGCTGCGTCGGAGTTGTTTCCCCGTGAGCGCCTTCGGTGTCGAGGAAGGGCTTCATCGGCAGCGTCTCTTCGGCGATGTGCGACTGTCCGTCGGCCCCGCTGTACACGCGCCAGATCTTTGCCATGGCACCCCCCGGCGCAGAGGATACCTCATCGGCACGGCTCTGCGGATTACAAGGCCGCCGGCCGGTTTGCGCCCCCCGCGAAGATCGACTATGGTGGCGTCTCCTTGGGGCATGCGACCGTGAACCCTACTCGAGCGTGAGGGCGACCATGCGGAAGACGATCACCGGCACCGGCGGCATGCTGCTGCTCCAGACCCTGAAGGACGCGGGGGTCGAGTACCTCTTCACGAACCCCGGCTCCGCGGAGACCGGCATCTTCGCCGCGCTCGCCGAAGACGGCGCCCAGCGGCTGGTGGTCGGCAAGCACGAGGGGCTGGTGGCGGCGATGGCGGACGGCTACCACCGCTTCAGCGGGAAGGTCGGCGTCATCATCGCCCACGTGATGGGCGGATCGTACCAGCTGGCCGGTCAGCTCTTCAACGCGCAGGTCGCCGGCTCGTCGTTGCTGGTCATCGCCGGGGACTGGGCGTCCGAGCTCCAGGACTATCGCGGGCTGGCGCCGTTTCCTGGCTTGAGCCAGGCCGAGTCGATGCGCCCACTGACCAAGGAGGCGCGCTGCGCGTACCAGGTGCACGCGAACCCGGCGGCCATCACGGTCGCCACCGCGCGCGCCCTGCGCGAAGCCACGACGCCGCCGACGGGCCCGGTGTACCTCTCCATCAGCGCGGAGCTCCTGAATCGCGATGGGCTGGAAGCCCAGATCGGGGAAGCCGCGCAGTACCAGATCGACCGGCCGGGGCCGGCGCGTCCGCAGACGATCGAGGCGATCGCCCGGCGGCTCGGCGCGGCGCGCTGCCCGGTGCTGATGTTCGGCGACGACGTCTGGCGCGAGGGCGCTGGGGCCGAAGCCGTGCGCCTGGCCGAGGCGCTCGAAACCCCCGTGTTCAGCAGCCGGCAGATCTTCGTCAACTTCCCCTCGCGCCATCCGCTCTACTGCGGCATGTACCCGGTGTCGGCGGAGTTTAAAAAGACCACGGGGCTCGAGCCGGACCTGATTTTCCTGGTCGGCTGCCAGGGCGTGCACGGCCCCGTCACGGAACCCAACGTGATGCAGATCGGGCCGAACCCGGTGCTGATGGGCCGCCACTATCCGCTCGACGTCGCGGCCCAGTGCGAGCTGCGAGAGACGTTGTCGAGCCTCACGGCGGCGCTGACGCGCCTCTATCCCGCCGATCGGGCGGCGGCCTGGAAGCGCGAGCGGGTGCAGGTGCGCGCCTACGCCAAGCGGCTGATCCAGCGTGAGGAAGACCTGGTGCGTGAGCACGAGCACGACACGACGGTGCATCCGAGCCTGCTCGAAGCGCAGCTCGCAAACCTTTTGCCGCGCAATACCGTCATGGTCCAGGAGAGCTCGACCGCACGGACGACGCTCATGTCCTTCGGGCACGACGCGATGGCCTGGACACGCAGCGGGGGCGGCTCACTCGGCTTCGGCGTGGGCGCCGCCATCGGCGCCAAGCTCGCCGTCGGGCGCGAGCGGCCCGTCGTGCTTCACCTAGGCGATGGCGCGCTCACGTACAGCGCCGCCGGCTTCTGGACGATGGCCCGCTACAACACCGCCGTGCTGACCATCGTCTCGAACAACGAGAGCTACCAGATCGTGCGGCACAACTGGGCGAAGGACATGCCGGACAGCAAGATGATCCTGGAAGGCAAGTATCCGGGGCTCTATCTGAGCGCGCCCGCGACCGACTACGTCGGGCTGGCCCGCTCCCAGGGCGTGGACGGCGAGGCTGTCACGAGCCCAAAGGAGCTGGAGCCGGCGCTGCGGCGAGGCTTGGACCGGGTTACCCGCGAGAACCGGCCGTACTTGGTCGAAGTGTCGGTGGCGCGCGAGGGCATCGGCGCCGACTCGACCTGGTATCAGGACTGGCAGCTCTAGAGCCTGTAGAACCCCTTCGCGCCGCCCGCGAGAATCTGGCGCTTCGTCTCCGCAGACAGCTCCGGCCGGTCGGCGATCAGCTTCGGGGCGCCGGGGAAGAAGCCGTCGGGATGCGGGTAGTCGGTCGCCCACAGGATCTTGTGCGGGCCGATGTAGTCCGCGAGGACGGAGAGACTGCCCTCGACCGGCTCGAACGAGATCCAGCAGTTGCGCCGGAACAGCTCGGTCGGGCGCATGGACAATCCTGAGTCGTTGAAGCCCTTGTCGTCGAAGTGGCGATCCATGCGGTCGAGCCAGGGCGCGATCCACCCGCCGCCTGATTCCAGAAAGGCGATGCGCACCTTCGGGTGACGGTCGCAGACACCCTCCCAGATCACGCTCATCGCGGCCAGCATCATCTCCAGCGTGTGCGAGATGATGTGCCGGGCCCCGCGCGTCTCGAAGCGGTCGACGCCCACCTGCGGCATCCCGCCGCTGGCGCCCTCGTGCAGGCCGATCGCGATGTCGAGCTCCTCGACCGCGTTCCAGAAGCGCTCGTAGTCCGGATGGTGCAGCATGCGGCCGTTGTACGGATTGGGGCGGACGAAGGCGGCCCGCATGCCGAGCTCCTTCCGCGCGTTGCGCATCTCCGCGATGGCCAGGTCAATCGACTGCATGGGCAGCATGGCCACGCCGAAGAGGCGGTCGGGGTAGGGGCGGCAGTAATCGGCGAGCCAGCGGTTGTACGCCCGGCACACGGCCGCGGCGAGCCCGGGGTCCTGGATCGCGCCGGCGAAGAGGCCGACGCTCGGATACAGGAAAGCCGCGTCGATGCCGTCGAGATCCATGTCCGGGATCCGCGCGTGGGGGTCGAAGCCGCCCTTGCGGCCGTCCGTGTATTTCATGGTGGATTCGTCGCCGGCGACGCCGTCGCGGGAGCCGATGGCCCCGACGACGCCGAAGCCCTTCGTGCTGCCCAGCACCTGGCCCTCGATGAGCAGGCGCTCCTTGCCGTCGGTGTCCGCGATGAGCCGAGGTGCTAAGCCGCGGTACGCCGGGTCGATGTACTTGTCCCAGATGTCCAGCGGCTCGAGCACGTGTCCATCGGCGTCGATCACGTTGTACGCGCGTGCCATGGAGAGCCTCCTTAGATGACGCCGTCGCGGCGGAGGGCGTCGAGCTCCGCGCTGCCGTAGCCGAGCAGCTCGCCGTAGATCTCCGTGTTGTGCTCGCCGAGGAGCGGCGCGCGCGTCACGTCGGTGGGCGAGTCGGACAGGCGCACCGGGTTCGCGGGCATCGGGTAGGCGCCGCGGCTCGGGTGCTCCAGCTCGACGATCATGCCGCGCTGGCGCAGGTGCGGGTCCGCCAGGATCTCGGTCGAGTCGAGGACGGCCCCGCACGGGACGCCCCGGGGAGCGAGGATCTCCAGCACCTCGTGCTTCGTGCGCTTCTCCGTCCACGCCTCGATCATCGGGTCGATCTCGTCGATGAACTGGACGCGGTCGCGCCGGTCGGCGTAGCGCGGATCGTCGCCCAGCTCGGGGCGGCCGAGGATCGTGGTCAGCGTTTTCCACATCTCCACGGTGGCGACGTGGATGAAGACGTAGTCGTTCGGTCCGAAGGGGTGGCAGCGGTAGAGGTTCGAGGGGGCCGCGTTCAGCGAGCTATTGCCCTGCCGCGGCACCGGTTTGCCCGTCGCGTAGCTGTCGCGCAGGTGGATGCGCAGGAGGTTCACCACCGAATCCTGCTGGGCGACTTCGATCTGCTGCCCCACGCCTGTCGCCTGCCGCTGGATGATCGCCGCCAGGATGCCGATCACCGTGTGCAGGCCGGCGCCCGTGTCGGCCAGGCCGCCGATCGCCTTCGTGGGGGGCCCATCGGGCGAGCCCGTCATGCTCATGGCGCCCGCCATTGCTTGCGCGATCCACTCGAAGCTCTTGTACTCCGAGTACGGCCCGCCGCTGCCGAAGCCCTTCACCGAGGCTGCAATGACGCGCGGGTTGAGCTTGCGGAGGGCGTCGTAGCCCAGGCCGAGCCGGTCCATGGCGCCCGGGCCCAGGTTTTCCACGACGACGTCCGCGCGCTTCACCATCTCCTTGAACATCGCGCAGCCGCGCGGCGCCTTGAGGTTGAGCGTCACGCCCTTCTTGCAGGAGTTCAGCAGGAGGAAGAACCACGCGTCCTCACCGCGCTTGTCGGAGAGCGCGGTGCGGCCCGGCTCGCCCGCCGGCGCCTCGATCTTGATGACGTCGGCCCCGAGCCACGCGAGCATCTGGGTGCAGCTCGGTCCCGCCTCGTACTGGGTCAGGTCGAGAACGCGGATCCCGTCGAGGGCTTTCGCCATCGCGCCGGATCTCCTTACGTCGTGTACGCGGAGAAGCGCACCGTCTGCGCCCGCGCCTGGTCGTCGGTGACGACGTTGACGACGGCCGGCTTGCCCGAGGCCCACGCGCGCTCGAGCGCCGGCCGGATCTCGTGCGGCTTCTCCACGAACTCGCCGTGGGCGCCCAGGTCCTGCGCGATCTTGTCGTAGCGGGTGTGGCCGAGATTCCGCCCCGGCTTGGGCAGCGGGCGCGTCCACGGCGTGTTGGCCGTCCACCCGCCGTTGTTGCTGATGACGACCACGATGGGGATCTTGTGGCGGACCGCCGTGTCGATCTCCATCGCGTTGATGCCATACGAGCCGTCGCCGTGGAGGACGACCACCTGGGCGTCCGGCTTGGCCACCTTCGCGCCGACTGCGAAGGGCAGGCCGACACCCATGCACCCGAACGCACCCGAGTTGAGCCGGTGGCCGGGCACGAAGGTCGGGATCGCCTGCCGGCCGTAGTTGAGGATCTCCTGGCCGTCCACGATGAGGATCGCGTCGCGCCGGAGGAAGTCGCGCACCTCCTTGCAGAGGCGGAGCGGATGGATGGGCGCCGTGTCCGCGGACATGGCCTTGTCCATCTCCGCCGACTTTTCGGCGTCGAGCGTCCGGAGCTTGCCCGTCCAGGCCGCATAGCGGCGCGGGTCGATCTTGCCCTCGGCTTCCGCTCGGAGCTGCTCGAGCACCGCACGCGCGTCGCCCGCGATCGGCACGTCCACGGCGCGGTTGTGGCCGAGCTGGCTCGGATTCACGTCCACGTGGATGACCTTGAGGTCGGCGGCGAAGCGCGGCGGGCGCCCGAACTGGATGACCCAGTTGAAGCGCGTGCCCACCGCGAGCACCACATCCGCCTCGGTGAAGGCCTTGCTCCGCGCGTTGAGAAACGCCAGCGCGTGGTCTTCGGGGATCAGCCCGCGCGAGATCGGCGTCGTGTAGAAGGGGATGCCCGCGGTCTCGACGAAAGCCTGGAGCGCGGCCGCCCCGTCGGACCACCAGACGCCGCTGCCGGCGATGATCACCGGGCGCTCGGCCTTCGCGAGGAGCGCGATCGCCTCGCGGATCGCTCCAGGATCGCCCAACGTGCGCGGCGCCGGGCGCCACGCGGACGGATAGACGATGCTCTCTTCCTCCACCTTTTCGCCCAGCACGTCGCCCGGCAGATCCAGATAGACCGGGCCGGGGCGCCCCGTCGTCGCCTGTCGGAACGCCGTCGCGACCACGTCGGGGATGCGCCTGGCGTCGTAGATCCGCTCCGCCCATTTTGTGACAGGGCGGAAGACCGCGACCTGGTCGATCTCCTGGAAAGCCTCCATTCCGAGAAAGACCCGGGGGCTCGACCCGCCGATCGCCACGAGCGGCGCGGCGTCGGTGAAAGCGTTGGCGACGCCCGTCAATAAATTAGTCGCGCCCGGGCCCGAGCAGCCCATGCAGACGCCGGGCCTCCGCGTCACCCGTGTCCAGGCGTGCGCCGCGAGCGCCGCCGCCTGTTCGTGCCGCGTGTCGATCGCCCGGATGCCGAGCGCGATGCAGGCCGCCTCGGTCTCGAGCATGGGCCCGCCCATCAGGTAGAAGAGGGTGTCGGTGCCCTGCGACCGGAGCGACTGCGCCAGTACTTCCGAGCCCGTGATCGTTCCCATGGTCCGTCCTTTCCGGTTCTAGAGAGGAATCCGCGGCCGGGAGAGAATGTAGCACCTCGCGGGCCGCTCCGCCCGGGCTTGGCCCGACTCTCCCAAAATCGTTGCGAATATGACGACGGGGGCCACACGGGCCGTAGAAGGCCAGCACGACTGCGCGGCAATTACCTGACTTCGAAGGACACCGTTTTCGCCCGGAGAGCGGCACGTCCTTTGCTGTAGAGATGCCCGGAGGAAACTCTCATGGTGACCGTACCACGATAGCAAGAGTTCCGTCGACGCCCACGGAGCCTGGTCTCCTGCCCCGTGACCGTCGAAGCGGGCAACCGCATTCTTCAAGGCGAGACGCTGAACCTGGGTCCATCCGGCGCCAAGCTTCGGCTCGACGAGCGCCTGCAAGAGGGCACCGCCGCGACGCTCCACTTCACGCCGGCCGAAGGGCGCCCCATGGATGTCGAAGCGATCGTGTGGCGAAGCGACGACGACGGGCCGGTCTTCTTCTTCGTCAAGGCAACCCCGGCGGACCTCCAGCCCTCGCAGTAACTCCCCGCTGTCCAGCCCGCTGCATCGGGAACAGCCCGCTCAGTGGGCGCCGCCGAGCTTGCGGTGATCCCAGGAGACGATGCGCGTGGGACGGAAGCGCAGGCCCACGCGCTTGACCCCGCGCTTCTCGGCGCCCGCCCGGACCAGCTCGGGAGGTGCGCCGGCCGGAGCATGCCCGTAGCGGTAGGCCAGCGCCACGCCGATGTCGAGGATGGCCTCGCGGTCGCGGACGATCTCCACGTCGCAGTCGAGCATGGCGCCGCGCAGCTCTTCGTATTTCTTCCCCGCCTCCACCTGCACGGTTGCTTGGGGCAGCCGCTCCAGGTTCTTCACCTTCTGGGAGGCGCCGTAGGTCCAGCAGGTGATCACATCGCCCTGGCGGACGTACCAGAGCGGCATCAGGTGCGGCCGGCCATTGGGCCCGATGGTGGCGCAGGTCAGCGTGAGCTCCTGGTCGAGAAAGGCGTGGAGCTCCTCGGGTGACATGGCGATCTCGGCACGGCGTGACATGGCTCTCCTTAGGTGGGTTTCTCGTACGTGACAGAGGCGCGGAGCCGGTCTTCCGGGATGGCGTAGTACTCGCGCAGGAGCGCCCCGGAGTCCGCCGAGAGGGAGTAGCCCGCCTTCTCCAGCGCGCCCCGGGCCTTGTAGTTCCGCGCGTAGGTCCCCACGATGATCCGGCGGACACCAAGCGCCACGCCTTCCCGCCCCGCCTCGCGCTCCAGATGCTCGGCCAGGCGGAGGCCGATGCCGTGGTGCTGGTGCTCGGGCAGGATGTAGGCGTGGCGCAGGAGCGCCGCGTCGCGCGCATACTCGAGCCCCATCACGGCGACCAGGACGCCGTCCAGGAATCCGCCGTACCACGCGAGGCGCCGGGCTTCGTCATCCCACTGGGCGGGCGTCATCTCCGGGTCGTGGAGCTCGTCGGGCGGGAGGAAGTCCCGGTACCAGCGCGCGGCGGTGTTGATCACGTCCACCGCGGCGCTCCGGTCGGCGACTGTCAGCTGGCGGATCGTCACCTGGGCCACGGGACCAAGTATCCTCCGGGCAGGCCTCGCAGGAAAGTGAAGAACGACAGCGCGCTGCCGAGACCGGCAGGCATGGGCGAAGACGTATACTCGACGGGCATGACCAAGGTAGCGCTGGTGACCGGAGCCTCGCGCGGGATCGGGCGAAGCATCGCCCTAGCCCTGGCCGCGGCCGGGTATGCCGTCGTTGTCAACTTCGCGTCTCGGCGGGGGGACGCCGATGCCACGACGGCCGCCATCGCCGCCGGGGGCGGGACGGCGGTCGCCTTGCAGGCGGACGTCAGCGACGCCGCGGCTGTGGCGGGGATGTTCGACGCGATCGACGAGCGATTCGGCCGCCTCGACGCCCTGGTGAACAACGCCGGGATCGGCCGGCGGGTCGATCGCCTGACCGACATCGACGACGAGACTTGGCGGCGCACGCTGGCCGTGAACCTGGACGGCGCGTTCTTCTGCATGCGCGCCGCCATTCCGCGGCTCCAGGCGGCCGGTGGAGGACGGATCGTGAATATCTCTTCGGGCGCGGCGCACACGGGCGGGGCCATCGGCGCGCACTACGCGGCCAGCAAGGCGGGATTGCTCGCGCTCACGGCCAAGGCGGCCCGCGAGCTGGCCCGCGAGGGCATCGCGGTCAACGCGGTGCTGCCGTCGGTCATCGAAACCGAGATGCTGGACGCGGTCGCCCCCGATGCCGCGGCGCGCGCGCGCGCGATGGCCCAGTTCCCCATCGGGCGCTTCGGCAGGCCGGAGGAAGTCGCCCGTGTCGTGCGGTTCCTGGTTGCCGAGGCGCCCGACTACCTGACTGGCGAGTTCATCAGCCTGCGAGGCGGGCGGCTTTGAAAGGAGTCATGCCCATGAAGGCGATCCGCGTCTCCGAGTACGGCGGCCCATCCGTCCTGAAGGTGGAGGAGGTGTCGACGCCCCAGCCGGGGCCGAACCAGGTCCTCGTGCGCAACCACGCTGTCGGCGTGAACCCCGTGGACACCTACCTGCGCGCGAACACCGACAACCGCGGGCCCAAGCTGCCCTACACGCCGGGCGCGGATGCGGCGGGGGTTGTGGAGGCGGTCGGCCCCGGGGTGACGGCCGTGAAGGCCGGCGATCGCGTCTACGTGGGCGGTACGGTGAGCGGCGCCTACGCCGAGCTCTGCCTCTGCGACCAGGGCCAGGTGCATCCCTTGCCCGCCAACGCCAGCTTCGCGCAGGGGGCGGCGATGAACGTCCCCTACGCCACGGCCTACCACGCGCTCTTCCATCGCGCGCACGCCGAGGCGGGCGAGACCGTTCTCGTCCACGGCGCCAGCGGCGGCGTGGGCATCGGCGCCGTGCAGCTTGCGCGGGCGCGCGGCCTCACCGTGATCGGCACCGCGGGCACCGAGCGGGGCCGGCGCATGGTGCTCGAGCAGGGCGCCCACCACGTGCTCGACCACGGCGCCCCGGGCTACCTCGACGAGTGCGTGTGGCTCACCGGCGGGCAGGGGCCGGCCATCATCATGGAGATGCTGGCCAACGCAAATCTCCAGAAGGACCTCGGCGTCATCGCCATGCGCGGGCGCATCGTCGTCATCGGCAACCGGGGCACGGTCGAGATCAACGCCCGCCTGGCCATGAACAAGGACGCGGCCATCCTGGGCATGGCGCTCTACCACGCCAGCCCGCCCCAGCTTGCCGGCATCCACGCCGCCCTCGTGGAGGGGCTGCGCAACGGCACGCTCCACCCGGTCATCGCCCAGGAGCTGCCGCTCGCCCAGGCCGCGCGCAGCCACGAGGCGGTGATGGAGTCGGGCCACCACGGCAAGATCGTGCTGGTCCCGTAGGGTGGCGGTCATGGGCGCGACGACTCGGCTCGGCCGATCGGGGCTGACCGTTTCCACTCTCTGCTTCGGGACCGGCTACATGAGCGGTCCGGTCGCGGCGGGCGCCCGCCTGCTGACGCGGGCCTACGAGCTCGGCGTCACCTTCTGGGACACCTCGGACGACTACGGCACCCACCCGCACGTGGCCCGCGCGCTCCGCGACGTGGGCCGAGACGAGATCGTCGTCACCACCAAGACCTACGCGAGCACGGCCGCGGGCGCGCGCCGCAGTCTTACCAAGGCCCTGCGCGAGCTTCGGGTGGAGGCGGTCGACATCTTCCTCCTCCATGCGGTGGACTCGGCCGGGGAGCTCGAGGCCAAGCTGCCCGCCCTCGAGACCCTCGCCCGGACGAAGGCCGAAGGCCTGGTGCGGGCCGTCGGCGTCTCGAGCCACAGCCGCGAGGTGCTGACGCGACTCCTCGATCTTCGAGCGGTGGACGTCGCGCTGGTGGTCGTCAACCAGACGGGGAGATGGATGAAGGACGCCACCCCGAAGGAGATGGCTGAAGCCGTCAAGCGCCTTCACCGGAGCGGCCGCGGCGTCTACGGCATGAAGGCTCTCGGCAGCGGCCAGGTCACGGGCCAGGCCGAGGTGGCCGCGGCCCTGCGCTACGCTTTCCGCTTTCCCTACGTCCACGCCACCTGCGTCGGCATGACCTCCGTGTCGGAGCTCGAGGCCAATGTCGGCATCTGGCGTCGCGCGCGGGCGAGGCGCCGGCGGTCGAGCAGGTAGCCCTCGAGCCGGCCGGATCACTCCTCGACGGGCATCGTGACGGGCTCACCCGCGCCATAGAAGTAGGCGCCCCGCCCGGCGGCACCGCCCACGACCGCGATGTCGAAGCAGTCCGGAGTCTCGACGACGGGGATCGGCAGATCCGGGTGGTCGTGGAGAAAACCCAGCTCGGGGTGGGCCGCGGCCATGGCCTTGGCTTCCTTGTTGAGCATCGCGGTGCGGAAGGGCAGGCGCGCCAGCCGATAGAGCGCCTCCTGGATCTGCCGCCGCCCCCAGCCGGCCCGGGCGAAGATCTGGGCGTGCTCGGGGCAGATGAAGAGCATGTTGTGCTCCTTCTCCTCCGTCTTGTAGCGCGGGTCGGCGCGACGGCCGATGAGCCAGAGCGCGGTGCCCACCTGGGCCACGTTGGTGGCCGCGGTGGCGAACACCTCGGTGAGGCCCTCGGGCGTGGTGCTGCTGAAATCGTGGAGCTCGCACATCCCGTAGGCAAAGTGGACGGTGACGGCGGTCGCCTCGCGGGCGAGGCCGCGCGCGGCCACGTGGTAGGGCTCCCATGGACTCTGGGCCTCGTTCTCGGCGCAGCAGAGGCTGTACTTCAGCGGCGAGCCGATGGTGTCCATGTCGGAGACGCCCACGTACGTGTGCCCCACGTTCATCATGACGAGGCGCAGCGCGCGCCCGAGGACCGTGTTGGAGGCCGACGGGGCGCCGGGGCCGAGGGCGCACATCCCCGAGTTGAGGCCGGCCTCCCGGCCGCGCGGGCCGTTGACGAGCACGAGCGGGGCATGGGGTCCTGTCGACATGGCCTTGTTGCGGAGATACATCTTGGGCTCGGCGAGACAGCGCACGGCGGCGATCAGGAGCGGCAGGTGCGCGGGACGGCAGCCCGCCATGACCGCGTTCGCCGCCAGCTTCTCCACGGTGGCCAGGCCGAAGCCGGGCTCGAGCGTGGCGATCACGTCGCCGGCGCCGCGCCGTGTGCCCTTTAGCATGGCCTCGAGCGCGGCCCTGGTCGGCGCCACCAGGGGGAAGCCGTCGGACCATCCACGCTTGAGGAAGTCCTGGTTCATCCGTTCCCACGCCTCGAGCAGGTCCGTGCCCTCGTAGGCGAGGGTCTCCTCGGCCGGCGGCGCCTCGGAGCGCTCGGGCGTTTCCACATCACGGGTGAGGCCCGCCACCACCTGGTCGAAGGCGTCGTCCACCATCCGGTGGATGTCCTCAGGCCGCTGATTGGTGAACGGCAGCGGCACCACCGCCAGCGGCAGACCCGGCAGGCCGAAGCTTGCCGCGCTTCGGTCGGCGTCGTGGACGAAGGTCTTGGCCGTGAAGAGCACGGTCGGGATCCCTCGCCGCTCCATCTCCACCATGTCGTGGGCACCCCACGACGTGCAGGACCCTCAGTCCGCTGTGGTGCCCACCACGGCCTGCACCTCGGAGGCCATCCGGTCGGCATCGTCGGCCGTGGCGTGGCGCATGATGAACCCGACTGAGCCCGTGTAGCGGCGGAAGCGCATTCCCGGGAAGCGCTCGCTGAGGCGCTGTTCCGCGCGGTCGAGCGCGGCATCGCCGCCTGACTTCATGTTCCAGTACAGCCCCACGGTGGCGTTGGAGAGATCGCGCTGACGAGCAGCCGGCTTGACCGACTGCTCGACGCAGGTAGCGACGGGGTTGACGATGTCGAGTCGAGCCATGTGCATCCTCCAGGAAGGCCGGGGTTGGTGCTGACGGTGCCCGGATGATAGCCGAGCCGCAATCCGGGGACAATGTATACTCGCGGGCCGTCGCCATGTCTGCCCCCGCCGACCTCGTCCTCGTCAATGCCAAGATCATCACAGTGGACCCGCACTTCAGTCTCGCCCGGGCCGTCGCCGCGCGCGGCGGGCGCATTGCCATGGTGGGGGAGGACGCTCACGTGCGCGCGCTGGTCGGGCCGGAGACGCGCGTGGTGGACGTGGGCGGCAGGGCCGTGATGCCGGGGCTCGTGGATGGGCATGCCCACATGGACAGGGAAGGGCTCAAGGCACTGCTCCCGTCGCTCGAGGGCTGCTCGTCCATCGACGATGTCCTGCAGCGCATCGAGGCCCTGGTGCGCGAGAGCGAGCCGGGCCGCTGGATCGTGACCATGCCGCTGGGCGACCCGCCGCAGTACTGGGACGTGCCGCAGAACCTCCGCGAGCAACGCTTCCCCGACCGCCGGGATCTCGATCGCGTCTCGCCGCGGAACCCGGTGTATATCCGTGCCATCTGGGGCTACTGGCGCCACACGCTGCCGCTGGTGTCGGTCGCCAACAGCCGGGCGCTCGAGGCCGCCGGCATCACGCGCGAGACGCAGCCGCCCTGCGCGGCCGTCGAGATCGACAGGGATCCCGCTACAGGCGAGCCCACCGGCATCTTCATCGAGCGCACCTACGTGCCCATCGTCGAGCTGGTCCTGATGCCCGAGGCGACGCGCTTCACCCACGCCGACAGAGTGCGCGGGCTCGCCGGATCGCAGCGAGTCTACAACGCCGCCGGGACGACCACGGTCTTCGAGGGGCACGGCGTGGGAGCAGAGGTGCTGCGGGTCTACCGCGAGGTGTGGGAGCGGGGCGGCCTCACGGTGCGGAGCCACTTGGTGACGAGCCCATGGTGGAGCCCGCCTGGTGGGACCTCGTTCGATGCCATCCTCGGCTCCTGGGGAGCCGGGCTCGCCGGCCGGGGCCTGGGCGACGAGTGGCTGCGCGTCGCGGGCCTCCACGCCGAGGCTGATCCGCCGCCGGAAGACGCGATCCGTGCCAGGGCCATGCCCTACACGGGCTGGGCGGGCTTCGGCTACGGCGCAGGGCTGCCGCGGGCGCAGGTCAAAGCGATGCTCCTCGCGGCGGCGCGTCACGGCATCAGGGTGGTGAGCGCCGGGACTGGGCTCCTCGACCTCTATGAGGAGGTGGACCGCGAGACGCCTATCCGGGATCTCCGGTGGGTGATCGCGCATGTGAGCCTGGTGAGGCCGGACGAGATACGCCGCATGAGAGACCTCGGCGTGGTGGTGACGACCCACACCAACCGCTATATTTATAAAGAGGGCGCCCTCCTGCGCTCCCGCGCGGCTCCAGGCGAGGACATGGTGGTGCCGCTTCGGAGCCTCGTGGAGGCGGGTGTCCATACGGCACTGGCCACGGATAACGTGCCCCCCTCGCTGTGGCATCCCGTGTGGCACGCCGTCGCCCGCGTGGACCGCACCACGGGCGACGTGGTGGGCCCGGCCCAGCGGCTTTCGCGCGAGTCCGCCCTGCGCGCGGCCACGATCGAGGGCGCCTGGCTCACTTTCCAGGAGCGCGAGCAGGGTTCCATCGAGCCGGGTAAGCGCGCTGATTTCGTGGTGCTGTCCGAGGATCCCCTCACGGTGCCCGAGGAGCGCCTACCGGGCATCGTGGCCGACCTCACCGTCGCGGGTGGCCGCGTCGTCTACGAGCGTGCCGGCGACAGTCTTCATGCTTCCAATGCTCTCCGAACTTGACATACGACCACTAAAGGTGGTCATATGACCGCTAATTATGGTCGTGTCAAGCTCGAGTCCATTTGGAGGAGGAACGCGCACCCGGGTGCTCCTCGCTCTTTCGCTGCTCGACGAGAGCTACCCCCGCGAGCTCTCGCGCGTGCTGGACGCCCCCCTATCCGGTGTTCAGAAGGCGTTGCAGAGCCTCGAGCTGGATGGCATCGTGGCCGGGCGCTCCGTGGGGCGGACCCGCGTGTTCCAGCTGGATCCTCGGTATTTCGCTCGGGATGCCCTCAAGCAGTTTCTGCTCCGGCTCACGGAGCCCGAAGTTGGACTTCAAAGGCAGGTCGCGGCGCTGCGCCGCCGGCCTCGGCGAACGGGCAAGCCGTTGTGAGGCTGTCTCGGCGCTCCAGCCTCGGCGCCGTGGCAGCAGCGGTAGCGGGTGTGCTGCGCACCCACAGGATTCGGGCCGTCTTGACGGGCGGAGCGTGCGCGGCCCTCTACAGCGAGGGGGCCTACCATTCGAGGGACCTGGACTTCATCGTGGTCGAGAGCGCCACCCGCAAAGAGATGGACACCGCCATGGAGTCGATCGGGTTCACTCGAAGACGCGATCGCTATGTCCATCCGCGCGCCCGGTTCTACGTCGAGTTCCCGCGGGGCCCGCTTGCGATTGGCGGCGAGTACCGCATCCGCCCTGTAACGCGTTCCACGTCGCACGGGCGGGTGCTGATGCTGTCTGCCACGGACTCATGCCGGGACCGTCTCGCTGCTTTCTATCACTGGGGTGATCGGCAGAGCCTGACGGTTGCTGCGTGGATCGCGGCCCGGAACCGTGTGAATCTCGCCACGCTTCAACGGTGGAGCACCGCGGAGGGTCTCGCCGAGGGATTTGAGCAGTTCGTCGCCGAGACGAGCAGGATTCGCCGCCGGATGACGCCCCGCCGCACACGTGGCTGAACGACTACAGTCGATGCCTCCCAGTTTTGCGGAATCGGCCAAGCCGAATCTGGAAGACATCCTTCGGCGCGAGCAGCGCGAGGAGCTGCCGCGTTACAGAGTCCGGGCAAGGCCGAGTCGGGTCAAGCCGAGCGACGGCGCGATCTGGTAGATACCAAATCGTCATCTGATACAGGGCGCACGTCCCGGCCGTTCAGCGTCAACAGCGCCGCGCTTCGCCCGGCCGCGGTCACAAACTCGACCTCGAGCCCATCTGGCTCGTAGATTTCCACCACCGAGCCGAGATCGCCCTTGCGCAACCCGTGCTCAGCTAGGTCGCGATCGAGAACGATAGTGTCGAGAACCTGGTACCTCATCTGCCGCCCTCCGGATAGGCCGTCAGGAACCTGGGGAACTCCTCACCTGTACGCACGACCCAGACGCTCACCACTTCCGCCGAGCTCCCCGATGGCCCAGCCAGTGTAGCCCGGATCGCGTATTTCTGCCCGTACCGGCGGGAAGGGCTCTTCGCCCGCGCTGAAGCAGAGCGAGATCAGCCAGCGCTCACGTAGCCATAGACCTTGCGGTTCGCCGGTCTGCCTGCCTTTACCGGGCCGATTGCTTCCGTCTCCATGCTCTCCTTTGGGTCACAGGTTGCCGCTGGGATGGGGCGCCGACGCTGCGGCACCCTTCGCCCTTTCGCGCCGGCGCGCGCGCGAGGGCCCGGCGGGGGTAGCCGATGGCACAGAGGCGAGAAGGGCCGCTTGGGGACTTGATCATCGGCGCCGAAACCGGCTAAATGGGGCCCATGGGCGAAACGCGCGTCGATCTCCTGCACCTCCTCGAAGACCTCCGCGACGCCTATCCGGGCGCCGCCGAGGAGACGATCCTGACGGAGATGGTCGCCAATGCCATCGACTCAGGCGCGGCGGTTCTGACGTTCACCGCCGACCCGGCTCAGAGCGCGCTCACCATTCTGGACGATGGGGGCGGCATGCGCCGCCGCGACCTCGCCAGGTACCATGACGTGGCGGCCACCACCAAGGTGCGCGGTGAGGGTATCGGGTTCGCCGGGGTGGGGATCAAGATCGGGCTGCTGGTCTCCGAGGAGGTGTTGACGGAGACGCGGCGCGCCCGTTACCACGCGGCCACGACCTGGCACCTCTCCTCGCGTCACCGGGCGCCGTGGAAGTGGATCCCGCCGCCCGGCCTGGTCGCCGACCACGGCACGGCCGTGCGCCTCCGGCTCAAGAACCCGCTCTCGCCGCTTCTCGACCCCGGCTTCATCGAGGCGGCGCTCCGACGGCACTTCCAGCCGCTGCTCGATCCGGACCTGTCGGAGATCCTGGCCGAGCACTACCCTCGCGGCGTGCGCTTCGCCGTCAACGGGCGGCCGCTCGCGCCCGAGGCGTGGCAGGCGCCGGAGCGGGCGTCCATCGCCGTGCGCCTGCCGCGGAAGCGGAAGCCCGCAGCGTCGGGCTATCTGGTACGCGACCGGCTGCCGCTTCGAGAAGAGCGCCGCGGCCTCGCCATCAGCACATTCGGGAAGGTGATCAAGCGCGGCTGGGAGTGGCTCGGTCTCGCGCCGTCCTCGCCGGACCGGGTCGGCGGGCTGATCGAGGTGCCCGCGCTGGCCCAGGCGCTCACGCTCAACAAGGCCGACTTCATCCGGACGGGCCCGCGCGGCGCCGTCTACCTTGCCTACCGCAAGGCGATCCAGGAAAGCGTGGCGCGCCAGCTCGCCGAATGGGGCGACCTCCGCGAGGCGGGCGCCGAAGCGCGCCGGCGCGCGGCGCGGCCCGTGGAGCGCGACCTCGAGGCGGTGCTCGTGGACCTCGCCGAGGAATTCCCGCTCCTGGCCGCGCTCGTCGAACGCCGAGCGGGAGGCCAGCGCGCACTGCCGACAGGCCGGGGACCCGGCGTGCCCGAGTCCGTGGCCGGTCCGGCCCCTCTCGCCGTTGCGCCGGCCGAGGCCGCGCCGGATGCGGTGGCAGACGCCGGACCGATCAAGGAGCCCACGACACCCGCGCCCGGCGTGGCGGAGCCCGCCGCGCCCCTGTCATCCGAGGTGGCGCTGCCCTCGGCGGGCGGCACGCGCAAGCCGGCGCGCTACGGGCTCAGCATCCAGTTCGAGCCGCGGCCAGACGATCCGGAGCTGGCGCGCCTGATCGAGACGACGGTCTGGATCAACGAGGCTCATCCGGCCTACCGCCGCGCGACGGCGTCGCGATCCGAGGGCTACCATGTCGCCCTCGCCACGGCCATGGCGCTGGCCCCGCTGGCGGTGGAGCCGGCGAAAGAGCACGCCTTCCTCACGACCTTCCTTGCCGCCTGGGGCGCGGCTCTCGAGCGGCGCGTAGCCCGGCGGCGGAAGTAGCCGGGCGGCACCACCGCGGCGGCCTACTACCCTCGGGGCAGCGTGGAGCTGTCCAGGACCTCCAGAGAGTGAACTGGCTTGCGCCGCCTGCCTAGGGCTTGGCCGGCAGCCGGTTCTGCATCGCTCCCAACCACGCCTCGAGGGTGGCCAAGTGCCCCGGCGCCCTCTTGAAGATCGCCTCGGCGAGGCCCTCGTTGTACGTGTGGGACGTGAGGTTTCGGTCATCGGCGCGGCCGGAGGGGATCCAACGGATGCCCTCGCGGTGAACGCGGTCGCGAAACGCAACATCCGTTTCGGCCAGGTCCACCACGTCGACGCGATTGGGGATGGTGCTCTCCTCGAGCGCCTCCCGCAGGGAAGCGAGCAGGGCGCGAGGCAGTAGTTCCGCCGACTCGATGGCTACGTCGATGTCGCTTGTGGGGCGCTGCGCCCCGCGGGCCCAGGATCCGAAGAGATACACATCGGCGGGCGTGTGGCCGAGGACCCGGCGGACGATTCCCTTGACGCGCTCGAGGAGCGCGGGGTCCGCAACGGTAGCAGGCGATCTCCGATGAGCCATGCGGCTATGGTAGCCGGGGCGAGCCCTTTCACCGGGGCATCTCTTCCACGAGGCAATTGCGGCCCGCTGCGCGCCTGTCCCATGCTCCTCCCATGCCACCCCGCGCTGCCTGCGCTGGCTGGGCCGCTTCGAAGCATCGCGGATCGGCTGGTGGACTTGTCACCGCTGGTGCGCAATCACGTCGATCCCGCGGACTTCGGAGGCAGCTTCACCCTCAAGAGCGTCCTGCCGGCCATGGTGCCCGAGCTCCGCTATGACAACCTGGCGATCGGCGACGGCGCGACGGCCAGCCTCGAGCTCGAGCGGCTGATTTCCCAGGGGGGTGAGTTGACGCCGGAGGCCAAGGCCCAGCTCCGGAGCGATCTTCTCCGCTACTGCCACCAGGACACGTGGGGGCTCGTGAAGCTCTTGGAGCGTCTCCGATATCTAGGGCGGAGCTGACGCGGTCGTAGGCTCACGGGCCCACGTACTCGCGAACGTCTACCTCAACGCCTGCGCGTGACACCTCTTCAGCGGTGCGCAACAGGTGCGCCGTCGTGGCTTCACCGACGTACTCCTCACCGCAATTGGCGCAGATTCGGCGGGGACCCCCTTGATCACCAAGACCGTGGAGTTGCGTTTCACCGTGACCGTCGCAGTGCCCGGGCGAGTCTCGCCGCGCTTACAAACCACGCATTCCATGGCCGCCGCCTTTGCCGCAAGCCCGGCTACCGCCGAGCATCATGGTGGGGATGGGTTTCTCCTTATCCAGCCACTCGACGTCGCCCTCTCGGGCGCTTCCGGCTTCGCGTGTCCTGATTCCCCCGCGCGGGCCCATAGGGCGCGAGCGCTTCCCGGACGACCTGCCGTACGGCGTCGAGGGTGGAACGCCGCTGGATGTGCTCGAGGAGCGCGTCGTTGATCAATGTCTGATAGTTGCCGCCGCCGGCCTTGTGTACCAAGTCGCGAAAGTGCTCGAGCACGGCGTTGTCAAGCCGGATCGAAATCTTCGTCTTGCCGGGCTCGGGCTTGATCACCGGGCCGCGCTTCCCGCGCGAGAAATCTAGGTCGCGATACCTCTCAGCTACGAGCCTTTTCATAGAGCCCCCTCTGACGCTTGTTCGCCCTCCACGCGGAGAGCATTCGGACGATGTCTGGCTCCCGGTACGCGTATACAACCACCAGCAGGTTCGCCTGGTCGCTCAAACCCAGCGTCGCGAACCGCTGCTCTCCCACGGCGTCGGGATCCTCACGGGTCAGAGCGAAGGAGTCTTCCAAGACCGTGACGGCCTCCGCGAAGCCAATCCCGTGAGCGCGGAGGTTCGCATCCGCCTTCCGCGGATCCCACTCAAACCGCACCCGGATAATGTATAGACAATTGTCCTCCCGCGCAAGGAGATCGAGGGTCAGGTTTTGCTTTCCTACACTGTTCGCGGGACTTCGCCGCGGCGATCGACCATCTGCCGAGGCCGGATGTCGGATTGCAAGACCTGACCACGGCTACCGGTAGTCCCGGCTGTCGAGGCAGGCATCATAGGTGGCCCAGTCGATCCTTATCCAATCGGTCTTGTCGATACCGCGCCGACTGCGGCTAGTAGAGCTGGAGGGGAAGGCACAAGCAATCTTGAGCCAGCGGCGCCGCTCCGCGGAAATGATCCTGACTTCCTCGGCGACCTCGGAAAGATCTTGATTCTGGCTGAAGAGCACTGCCACGTCGTACCCGTCCCGATGAGCGAGACGGATGACGTCGAGCGCGATCCTGACGTCCACGCCCTTCTCCTCGCCTGCCATGAACGTGAGCACCATCCCATTCGGGAGACGTACCGTCTTGGTGCGGTATCGGAGAGGCCGGGAGTAGACGTGGACGCCAGGGCGTCCCATCACAGCGAGCTTGGCGGACCAGAACCGGTGCCAGCGCGGGTCGTCGGTTCTGGCCGGGATGCCCGTGTAGAAGCGCACCTGGGCCAGCTGCCATCCCTGTAGCCGGCACAGACGGTCTGCTAGGGCGAGCACATCATAGTTCGGATGGGTGTGGCCAAAGGCCGCGCGTGCTGAGTGGAAGAGGTTCTGGCCATCGATGAAAGCCACAGCGCGCCTTATCGCAGGCTCAGCGGGCATCGGCGGGACGGACGGTCGGAAAGAAATAACCCCGCCCGAGGCCTTTCGGCATGTCGAGCGGGGAGGAAGTACCAACAGTGTCTAGCAGACCTGCCCTGCGCGTCAAGAGCCGAATCGTTGCCGACATACCTCCCCTTAGCATTCGAACCGTGTCAGGCCAATGCCTCGAATTGGATACATCCCCGCCGCGCGTGCCCTATGCTCCTGCCATGCCGCCCGGCGCCATACGTCTCTCCAAGTCCCGCGTGATGGCGGGCCTCCAGTGCCACAAGCGGCTCTGGTGGACCGTGCACGAGCCCACCGCGCCGGAGCTGCAGCCGGACGAGGCCCTGCAGGCCGTGTTCGACGAAGGTACCCAGGTGGGCGAGGTGGCGCGCACCTATGTGCCCGGCGGCACGCTGATCGATCTGCCGTACAACGCCTACGCCGAGCGCATTGCGGCCACCACAGCGGCCCTCCAGCAAAGAACGCCGGTCATCTACGAGGCTTCGTTCCGCGCCAGCCAGGTCTTCGTCTCGGTGGACATCCTGGAGAGCCGATCGGAGGGCGCCAGCGTCATCGAAGTGAAGTCTACGACCAGCGTGAAGGTGCAGCACCTGCCGGATGTGGCGGTGCAGGCGCACGTGCTCGGTCACCGCGGGGTGGAGGCCTCGCGGCTGGAGATCATGCACCTCAATCGGGCCTGCGCGTATCCGGACCTGAGCAATCTCTTCACCCGCGCGGACGTGACAGCGCAGGCCCACGACGCGCTCGAGGCGATGCCCGGCGCGATCCAGCACCAGCTGATGATGCTGGCCGGCCCGCTCCCCAACGTGGCGATCGGCGAGCACTGCAAGAAACCCTACGAGTGTCCCTTCATGGCCCGCTGCTGGCCGGCGCTCCCGCCCCATCACGTCAGCACGCTCTACTCTGCCGGCCGCCGGGCTCTGCTGCTCGAGGAGCAGGGCTATGCGACGATTCACGACCTGCCCGAGGACATCCAGCTCAGAGCCATCCAGGACAGGCAGCGTCGCGCTGTCCAAGCGGGGCAATTGATCGTCGAACCGGGATTGGCCGCGGCGCTCCGAGCCTTCCAGCCGCCCCTGGCCTTTCTGGACTTCGAGACCGTCGGCCTGCCCATTCCAGTCTGGAACGGGTGCCATCCCTGGGACCAGGTGCCCGTCCAGTTCAGCTGCCACGCGGAAGACGGCAGCGGCCGCGTCACCCACCACGAGTGGCTGGCCGGGGGGCCCGGCGATCCGCGCCCGGCGCTGGCCGAGCGGCTGATCCGCGCCTGTGAGCCCGGGCGCAGTGTGGTGGCCTACAACGCGGGGTTCGAGCGCGGATGTCTCGTGAGGATGGCCGACGCGCTGCCCGCGCTGGCTGGGCCGCTTCGAAGCATCGCGGACCGGCTGGTGGATCTACTCCCAGTGGTGCGCAATCACGTCTATCACCCGGACTTCGGCGGCAGCTTCGGCCTCAAGAGCGTCCTGCCGGCCATGGTGCCCGAGCTCCGCTACGACACCTTGCCGATCGGCGACGGCGAGACGGCTAGTTTCGAGCTCGAGCGGCTGCTGTTCCAGGAGGCCGAGCTGACGCCGGAAGCCAAGGACCAACTGCGGAGCGATCTCCTCCGCTACTGCCACCAGGACACGTGGGGTTTGGTGAAGCTCTTGGAGCGTCTCCGACATCTAGCCCGAAGTTGATGCCTTCGGCCTGACAGATACCAAATCGTCATCTGATACAGGGCGCACGTCCCGGCCGGTCAGCGTCAACAGCGCTGCGCTTCGCCCGGACGCGGTCACAAACTCGACCTCGAGCCCGTCTGGCTCGTAGACTTCGACCACCGAGCCGAGGTCGCCCTTGCGCAACCCATGCTCGGCGAGGTCACGATCGAGAACGATGGTATCGAGAACCTGGTACCTCATCTGTCGCCCTCCGGATAGGCCGTCAGGAATCTGGGGAACTCCTCGCCTGTACGCACGACCCAGACGCCTACCACTTCCGCCGAGCTCCCCGATGGCCCAACCAGTCTAGTCCGGATCGCGTATTTCTGGCCGTACCGAGTTTGCTCCCGGCGCGTGGCATCTTGAGAGAGGTGCTGGCTCCGGAGGTCCGCCTCGAGCTGGCGCCAGCCCTCCGAAGAGTATCCGAGCGTCAGAAAGAATGCCGCCTTGAACCGGCCGACCGGATGATTGCGCGAGAGCAAGTACCCGTGAAGTTTCGCCGGGTCGATGACAGCACGATCCTCGTTCGGGATCTGCAAGCGCCAGAGCCTCGCACCTGAGTAGCACTCGGCCGGTGTCACGCCAATGCCGTGGATTGGATACATCGGTTGAAGGATCTTGAGTGAATCGGCGACTTCGAGTACTCTGGCAGCACATAGCATCAAGAGCAGGCGTCGAGTACGGCGCCTCCCCAACCCGAAGCCGTAGCCGGGTGGGTGCCCGCGAGAGCGGGCGATGCGGCCCGAAGAGGGCAAGGACGGCGCGAGCCCCGCGCCTGCGGGGCTTCGGTGTGTCTAGCCCCACCGCATCAGAGGCCGCGTGCTCCCGCCAAAGGAGGAACACCATGGCCACCGCATTGACCACTCCCGCTGCGCAGCTGCCGCTCTTCGACGGTTTCCCGTACCTCGTCACGCGGGTGGTACCGACGCTGTATCACATCACGCTCCTGCCAGGCGGCTCGGGCGAGCTCGAACTTTCGCTGCTCGCCAGGGCCCAGTGGCGCGCCAACCGACTCGACGTGTGCCTGGTGATCGGACCCGAGAGGGCCCTGTACATCAGCGCCGACGGCATCGATCGGCTGGACCCGAAGCCACCCCGGGGCGGCGTCCGCATCACTGGCCGGCTCAAGCCCTCGGCGACATGGCCTGATACGGCGGATCTCCGGGCGCGGCAGCGCGGCCTCGACGCGTCCGTCGTGAAGATCGGCTACGCGCTCGGCGACCTGACCAAGGGTGGCCGCGAGGCTAATGCCGATGATGTGGCCCGACTAGCGGGTGCCGGTCCTGAAGGCGCGCCCCGCGGTCTCGAGCGGTGCCCGGTGTGCAGCGAGTGGCGAGGGAACTGCCTCGACCCATCCCCTCAGTTCTTCGCCAAACTGATGACCGTCCACTGCCGCTGCGCCAATGACAACCGCTGCGCGGCCTGCGGCCAGCCCCTGTACGAGCACAAGCTCAACACCAACTACTACAACCCACGCGATCGCCAGATCTGGCACGTGCCGGCCTTTTGCGGCCTGAGTCACCAATGCATGGTTCGACCCGGGCCCGCAAATGTATCCGCGCAGCGACATTGACAAGGCGCGGGAGCGCAGGGAAACTTGGGCAGCAGTAGACGCTGGTGCCTCACGTCCGACGGGCTAACCGGAGCGTCGCGCGCGCTGCCCTCTGGCTCCCAGTAGTTACGCTTGACGTAACGCATACTTCTCGCTACCATTCGAAATGATCCTGGGGTATCGGGACAAACGAACCAGAGCCTTCGCCGCCGGTAAGCGAGTCAAGGCGTTCTCCGCGATTGAGCGGTCCGCGCAACTCAAGCTCGACCGTCTCGAGGCGGCCGCGGCACTCGAGGACCTTGCTGGCTTGCCGGGCAACCGTTTTGAAGCGCTGAGCGGCGACCGGGAGGGCCCGTACAGCATTCGCATTAACGACCAGTGGCGGATCTGTTTCGAGTAGCCAGACGGTTCGGCCGGGCCGGTCAATGTCGAAATCGTAGACTATCACTAGGGAGAAACACATGGCACGCATCGCAATTCCCCCTGGCGAGCATCTCGCCGAAGAACTGAAGGCGCTCCACATGAGCGCTGCCGAGCTCGCGCGCCAGCTGAAGGTACCGACTAATCGCGTTACCGGAATCCTGAATGGCCAGCGCGCCATCACCGGCGATACCGCGCTACGCCTCGGTCATTTCTTCCGCACGAGCCCCGAATTCTGGCTCAACCTTCAAAGCCTCTACGACCTGCGTCTCGCCGAGGGAAAGGTGGGGGAGACGCTCAAGGCACTGCGTACACTTCAGCATTGGAAGGGCAGGCAACACCGCCGGTCCCCCCATGCGGCCGCACGCGGTTGAGAGCGGGTCAAAGGCCGCACGGAAACGGGCGCATGCAGCGGGCCAAGTGTCAGTACCTCCCGGTCACCGAGATGCCAAGACCTGCCGGTCGGTATGATCGCGGAAAAGTCTGGGGCGAGGGAGAGGCGATGGCAAAAAAGGGGCGGCGAAGAAGTGGCGGCGAGACATGGTGGCCGCGGTTCATGCGGGCAGCGGCCTGCGGCAAGTTGCGCGCCGATGGGGGGTGAGTCTGGCCACGGTGCAGTTGTGGGTAGGGCGTGCTCGGGGGCAGGAGCTCGATCGCTTGGACTGGCAGGATCGATCTTCTCAGCCGCACGGGACACGACGGACGCCGAGGAGCGTCGAGGATCTCGTGCTCGAGGTGCGACAACAACTGAAAGACGTCAGCGACCTGGGGGAATTTGGTGCCGCCGCCATTCACGCCGAGCTGATGAGTTGGGCGCAGCCGGCGGTGCCCTCGCTGCGTACCATCGGCCGCATTCTGGACCGGCGTGGGGCATTGGATGGACGTCGACGTGTACGCCGCCCGCCCCGGCCGTTGGGCTGGTACCTGCCGGCCGTCGCGCGTGGCCAAGCCGAGGTCGACAGCTTCGACATCATCGAAGGACTCGCCATTCGGCGAGGGCCCCACGTTGAGATTCTCAACGCCATCTCTCTGCATGGGGGCCTCGTGCAGTCCTGGCCGATGCCCATCGTAAGTGCCCGGGCGGCAGTCGATGCGGTACTGGAGCACTGGCGCGCGGTCGGCTTGCCCGCGTACGCGCAATTCGACAACCTCACGATCTCTTAGGGTGCCCATCAGCATCAGGACTCGATCGGCCGCGTGATGCGGATGTGCCTGAGCCTCGGGGTCGTTCCCGTGTTTGCGCCGCCCCGCGGACTCGGCTTTCAGGCGGCAATCGAAGCCTTCAATGGCCGCTGGCAGACTAAGGTGTGGATCCGGTTCGAGCACGAGAGCCTGGTGGCCCTTCAAGAGCGCTCCGCTCGATACGTGGCCGCCGCGCGACAGCGGTCCGCCCCCCGGATTGAAGCGGCTCCCGCGCGCCGCCCCATGCCGCTCACCTGGCAGCTCGACTTGCAGACCCACCCTCGCGGCGTGCTGATCTACGTTCGCCGCACTACCGAGCGAGGGGCGGTCAACGTCCTTGGTCATACTTTCGACGTGGACCCCATGTGGTCGTCTCGCCTGGTGCGCTGTGAATTCGATCTGGACGCCCAACGGCTGCGTTGTTATGCCCTTCGTCGCCGCGCGCCGCACGATCAACCTCTGCTTGCAGAGCTGCCCTATGCCGTCCCACGCCGTGGGTTCCACGACCGACCGGGACGTCCTGGCACTCGTCACTGATTGACGATTCCGGTGACCGGGAGGTACTGACACTTGGCCAGTAGGTGTTACCGAACGGCTAGGGTGATCGGCGGAACGTCAGACGGTTAGGATCAAAGGGCAGCCCGCTACTCGCAGCTGACAAACTCCGCGTCGATTTCATCTGTGAACGTCTTGCCGCCCCGCTGATACACATGATGGAAGACACCCTCGACCGCGGCACGCTGCCCCTCGGCACATCTCGGTGAGCCGAACTTGAATACGACGACTGTGCCGCGCCTGGTGTCGAGGACAAAGAAATAGTACGGATTGCCGCGATGCGAGACGGTCGATTTGAGGGCTGTCACGGCGCCCTCAACACGCACGCGCTGCTGGTCGTAGGCGACTGGATCGAACGGAAGCACCGGCGCCGGGACGAGAAGCCAGCGCGCGAGCCGTAGGACCGAGACGACGATTGCGGCCACGCCGATCAACCATCTAAACGACTGCCACATGGTCACAAGAGGGGCAAGCCGAGTGCCAGGAGCCACCCTCCACAAATCAGCTACTTGGGTGGCGGCATCAGGAGAAGCTGTCAGCCAGCAGACGATGACTGACAGCACCGGTGCCCGAGAGTGGCAGAAACCCGGCCAAGGTAGTCAGTTTCAGCATCTTTCATAGCTCTAAGAAGTGGGAATACGGCGGGTCGGTCCACAAAATGGAACAAGCTCGACTCTGCTAGAATCCCGCCCGTGCGCGCTTATGTTGCCGTCACGGACCGGGACTGGTACCGTTTCCTGCGGGACCGCCCCGACCTGGACGAGGTGAACTTCTGGCAGCCCGGCGGCGACCGGCTGTTCAGAACGCTGAAGCCTGGCGAGCCCTTCCTCTTCAAGCTCCATTATCCCGAGAACAAAATCGTTGGCGGGGGAATGTTCGCGCACTCGTCAATCTTGGACTCCCGGTTAGCCTGGGATGCCTTCGGCGAGAAAAATGGCGCTCGTTCCTACGATGAGATGCGTCGTCGGATTGAGAAGTATCGCAAGGGCCAACAACCCCGAACGAACGGTATGAGATCGGATGTATCCTCCTTGAGGCCCCCTTCTTTTTTACGGACAGAGATTGGATTCTGCCTCCCGGAGATTTCAAAGCTCGACCGTCCAGGGAAAGGGCTACGGCCTTGACTCGCCAGAGGGACGGGTCTTATGGCAGGCAGTCATGAGTCGTCTGCCAGCTTCAGGTCAACGTGTTGCCGAGCCGGCCCAACCGGTCGAGTGGACGGAGGCCTGGGTGAGACGGCGGCTCGGACAAGGCACGTTCCAGGTGATGATTACCGATACCTACCAACGCCGGTGCGCTGTGACCCGGGGAAAGGTCCTACCAGTGCTGGAGGCCGCGCACATTCAGCCGGTTGCAAGAGGCGCTACCCACCGGATAGATAACGGGTTGCTCTTGCGATCAGACATCCACACTCTATTTGATCGCGGTTATGTGACCGTGACACCGGACCATCATTTTCGTGTGAGTCGAAAACTGAAAGCAGAGTTTCATAACGGCGAGCACTACTTCCAGCTGGATCGTGTCGACGTGTGGGTTCCCAAGGATCCGCGCGATCAGCCGAGTCGGGAGGTCTTGGAGTGGCACGCGGATATCATCTTCAATGGCTGAGGCAGATCTCGATATCCGGATCCGCGCGCGGGCTTTTCAGTTCCTCAGGGAGCAAACGGGGCTCCATGGGGACGAGGTGCTGTTGCGCGAGGTTCTTGCCAAAGGCTTCGAGTTCGAAGGGCAGCGCGTGCCGCTGATCGCGGCGCAGGGCATCTTCAAGCCTGCGGACGTGCCAGAGATGCCGCTCAGCGTCACGACCGTGCCAGTTGTCGAGGGCGAGGGCCGCCCGTACGACGACGGGGTGGAAGGGAGGGTCGTATCCCGCCCGCCGGATCTCACGGCGCGGGGTCGAGGGAGCAGCCTTCGTCCGTCCCATGCGCCAGCGTATTTCTTGGGGGTCGAGCGGCGTGCGCTACTGGTGGGTTAACCAGAATCAAACCTATCGTCACGAGGTGCGCGGGGGTTATCTGTGGTCACCCAAGAGAAATGCTAACGGCCGCCGTAATCCGTTCTACGACTTTATGCGCGAAGTTGCGCCCGGCGATGTAGTGCTCTCTTTCGCGGATACATGGATCAAGGCGATAGGCTTTGTCGCCTCGCGCGCCTATGAGGCACCAAAGCCGCTTGAATTCGGCGAGGTGGGTGCCTATTGGGGAACCATCGGTTGGCGAGTCGATGTGCGATTCACCGAGTTGCAGTTGCCGATCCGCCCCGCCGATCACATGGGCGTGCTGACACCCCTTTTGCCCACGCGCTATTCGCCTTTACGACCCACCGGGGGTGGACTGCAAAACATTTACCTGACCCTATTGCCGGATACACTCGCGTCCTCGCTGATCGATCTGATTGAGATTGAGGCTCGAAACCTTATAGGAGGGTATCGCGTTGGCGAGGAACTGCCGATCCAGCCGGCGATTGGCTTGATCCAGTGGGAAGAGCACGAAATGAGTCGGCTACGCGAAGATCTCGGGATACCCGAAACCGAGCGGCAGGCAGTTGTGCTGGCGCGTCGTGGCCAAGGCTTATTCAAGCAGCGCGTAATGCAGATAGAAAGCGCGTGTCGGATCACCGGCGTCAACCGCGAAGAACACTTGAGGGCCAGTCACTGCAAGCCCTGGCGCGACGCTACCAACGCAGAGCGGCTGGACGGCGAGAATGGACTGCTCTTGACCCCGAATGCAGACCACCTCTTTGACCGTGGGTTCATCGGGTTCGAAGACAATGGCGATGTTCTGATCTCACCAGTTGCGCACGCGGACTCGCTGGCCCGCATGGGCCTCAATACCTCACGCATATTCAATGTTGGAAGCTTTTCCCAAGGCCAGCGCCGATACCTAGAGTTTCACCGAGAGAGCGTCTTGTTACGCTCGCGCTTCCTAGATTGACAAGGTGCGGGAGCCCGGCGAGACTCGGGCGGTGAAGGCCGGCGGCTCGACGCTCAGGGTTGGCTTCATCGGGGCCGGTTTCTCGGCGCGGCTGCACGCCGAGGCCTATCATCAGGTCCGCGGCGTGGACGTGGCGCTCACGCGGGTCGCGGCAGCCCGGCCGGAACGGGCCGCGCGGTTCGCCGCGGAGTTCGGCGTCAGCACGGTGGCGGCCAGCGCCGAGGAGGTGCTTGCCGCGACCGACGTGGACGTGGTCGACCTCTGCGTCCCGACGTCGCTCCACGCGCCGCTGGCCGTCGCGGCGGCCCGGGCCGGCAAGCACGTGATCATCGAGAAGCCGCTCACGGGCTGCTTCGCCCCGCCCGCGACCCCGCGGGCCGAGATGCTCCGCCGCGCCTTGGCATCCTGCGACGAGATCATCGCCGCCTGCCAGGAGGCCGGGGTCCGGCTCTGCTACGCGGAGAACTGGGTCTACGCCCCGCCCATCCAGCGGGCGCGGCGCCTGCTCACCGCTGCGGGTGGTCCCATTCTTCGCATTGTCGGCGAGGAAAGCCATGGCGGGACGCACGCGCCCATCAACAAGCGCTGGGAGACGGGCGGCGGCGGCTCGCTCATCGGCAAGGGATGCCACCCGCTCGGCGCCGCGCTCTACCTGAAGGTCGACGAAGGGCGCCGGCTCCGCGGCCGGCCCGTGCGCCCGCGCGCCGTCATGGCCGAGACCGCCCAGCTCACCGAGACGGCGGCCTTCACGGCGGCCGGGCGGCCCTTCCTCAACACTGTCGTCGGCGCGGACGTGGAGGACTGGGGGACGCTGCTCCTCACGTTCGACGACGGCACCGTGGCGCAGATCACTGGGGGCGACACCGTGCTGGGCGGCATCCGGAACCAACTTGGCATCTACGCGGCGCGTGCCGTCGTCTTGTGCAATATCAATCCGAACGACTCGGTCCAGGCCTATGCGCCCGACGCGGCCGTGTTCGGCGACGAGTATCTCGTCGAGAAGCTCGAGACCAAGGCGGGCTGGAGCGCGCCCCAGCCCGACGAGGACTGGATGACCGGCTATCCGCAGGAGATCCAGGACTTCGTGGAGGCCATCGTACACGACCGCGAGCCGCTCTCCGGCGCCGCGCTGGCCCGCGACGTGATCGCGGTCATCTACGGCGCCTATCTCTCCGCCGCGGAGGGACGGCGCGTGGACCTCACGCCGTACCTGGCGCCCTTGACCCCCGCACGCTGATGGACACGGTCTTCGACGCCTTCATGGCCACCGCGAAGGCCGCGCCCGACCACGCCTTCCTCTGCGCGCCGCCCTCGCCCGGCCGGGCCTATCATCCAAACGGCGTCGAGTACACCTACGCGCA
>JAUSJX010000075.1 GCA_030647435.1 Candidatus Rokuibacteriota bacterium | reverse complement strand
TCCGGGGCGGAGCTGGCGGTGACGATCCCGGGCCGCGTGGGCGCCCTCGAGGCGGTGGCGCGCGAGCGCGCGAAGCCCCTGCCCGTGGTCGATGCGGAGGCGCTGCCCGCCGCGCTCCCCAGGGCGGGCCCGGCGCCGCGCTCGACGGGTCCGCATGAGCGGTAGACCTGGTGTCCGCGATCCTTCGTTCTTGACCCCCCGATGCCCGGGCGCTACGTTCGTCGCACCTTCCTGACCGTCTCCGGGCGTCCCAGGCCGGAATCGGAGAACGCCATGGGTGGCTTGTCGATCGCGCCGATGGGGCGTCGTGAGCTCGTCAGACTCGCCGCTGCGGGGTCGGGCGCCGCGCTCGCTCACGTTCCGCGCCGCGCCCGCGCCCAACAACCGAAGCGCGGGGGCGTGCTCAAGGTCATCGGCCTCGAGCCCCCGACCTTCGACATCCATGGGTCGGTCTCGTACCAGACGCAGCTCGTCTCGTCGTTCGTGAACCGGACGCTCTTCAAGTTCGTGAACGGCGCGAATTACGGGCCGTCCGACTTCAGGCAGGTACCGGACCTGGCGCTCAAGATCGACGTCTCGCGGGACGGCCGGATGTACACGATCCACCTGCGCCCCGGTGTCCGGTGGGAGGCCCGGCCGCCGCTCAACGGCCGCGAGTTCGTCGCCGCCGACGTGAAGTATTCGATGGAGCGCGCGCTCAGGAAGTCCGGGTATGCGAACCTCCTCGGCCGCGTCGAGGGGATCGAGACGCCCGAAAAACTGACGGTGCGCGTCCACCTCGCCGACGCCTTCGCGCCGTTCCTCCACAACCTGGCGGAGCCGTGGAACGCCATTCTGCCGCACGAGGTCGAGGAGAAGATGGGCGACTTCAAGGCGGCGGAGGCGCTGATCGGCTGCGGTCCGTTCGTCCTCGAGCGCTACGAGCCCGGCGTGAAGGCCGTCTTCGCCCGAAACCCGAGCTACTACGACAGGAACCTCCCGTACGTCGACAAGCTCGAGTGGCTCTTCGTGAAGGACCGCGCGACCCAGCTGTCGCTCTTCCGCGCAGGCCAGGTCGACATCCCGTTTTATGACGGGCGCATCCCGCACACGGAGATCCAGGCGTTCAAGAAGTCGAACCCGGCGAATCCCATCGTCTACTGGGACCGGCTCGCCAACCGCACGCTCGCGATGCGGACGGACAAGCCGCCGTTCAACGACGTGCGCGTCCGCCGCGCGTTCAGCCTGGCGATCGATCGGAGGAGGTGGGTGCAGCAGTACCTCGAGGGCCAGGGCTTCGAGGACCACGGCCCGGTGCCAGCGCCGATGCGCGAGTGGAAGCTCCCTGCGAAGGATCTCGGCGAGGGGGCCAGGTGGCTCGAGTACAATTCCGCGCTCGCCAAGAAGCTCCTGGCCGAGGCGGGCCATCCGAACGGGTTGAAGATGAAGTGCACGAACTGGCCCGGGTACGGACCCGAGTTCGTGGACGACCTCGAGCTGCTCGCGTACTCCTTGAAGGCCATCGGCGTGGAGCTGCAGATCGTGAACCAGGAGTACGGCAACTACATCCGGGGTTCGTTCCTTGGCAAGTTCGACGAGGCGAGCTGGGGCCCCTCGTCGGTCCTCACCGAAGTCGACGGCTATCTCTACAACTTCTACTACACCGGGCAGCCGAACAACCGGAGCCACGTGTCGGACACGAAGCTGGACGTGCTGCTCGACGCCCAGCGGCGCTACACCGTGACGTCCTCGCGCAAGAAGGCCATCGACGACATCCAGCGGTACTGCGCCGAGCAGGTGTACTACGTTTACACGCCGTACCCGCGGAACGTCTCGTCGTGGAGCGCCCGCGTGAAGAATTACGGGTCGAAGAACTCCTTCGACCGCGGCGCCGTCCTCTAGGTGGTCTGGCTCGACGCTTAGACAGACGCTGATTGTTCGCCGCGACGCGGCTTGACAGAGGCCACCCGGGAGAGATACGTTCCGGCCGCTGAGGCGGCCGTTGGACGTGAGGCAGTCCCACCCCCCTTTCACAGGCGAGGTACTGGCCATGAAGCTCGCGCGCCCCCTTCAAATCGGCGTCCTGATCGGTGCAGCCCTGGTCCTCACGTTGCTCGGCGTCCTGCCCTGGCCGTCGGTGGCGGCCAGCCCGATCAAGATCGGGCTCATCACCGACCTCACCGGCATGGCCTACCTACTCGCCAAGGACAACGCCGACGGCGCGAAGATCGCGGTCGACGAGATCAACAAGGCCGGCGGCGTCCTGGGCCGGCCGCTGGAGCTGGTGGTCCGCGACAGCGCCCTGAAGACGGACATGGGGATCGCGGCAGCGCGAGAGCTCGTGGTCGACCAGAAGGTCAACTTCCTGCTCGGCCCGGTCTCGAGCGCGGTGCGGCTGGCGATCTCCGACGTGGCCCGGCAGTACAAGGTGCCCATGATCGACAGCATCGGGGGATCCCGGCGTCTCGTCGAGGACCGGGGGCACGACTTCTTCTTCGAGCTGTCGCTGACGACGCGCACCGAGGCCTACGGGCAGGCGGTGGGCACGGCCAAGCTCAAGGGCAAGAAGGTCGTGACGATCGCTCCCGACTACGAGTGGGGACGCCTCGAGCACGAGGGCTTCGTCCAGCCCTTCAAGAAGATGCGCCCCGAGGCCGAGTTCATCGGCGAGTACTGGCCCAAGCTCGGCGAGAAGGACTACACCCCGTACATCACGGCGATCCTCTCCAAGAATCCCGACATCATCTGGAGCGCGCTCTGGGGTGGCGACTTCATCGGGTTCGTCAAGCAGGCGAAGGGCTACGGGGTCTTCGAGAAGTTCGTCTTCGTGGGCAGCGCCGAGCCGGCGTCGCTCCAGGCGCTCGGAGCGGACGCGCCCGAGGGGATCTACGGCTGGGATCGCGCGCCGGTGTACGCGATCGACACGCCGGCGATGAAGGCGTTCGTCGCCGCGTACCAGGCCAAGAACCAGCACCTCCCGACGGGGTGGGTGGCCTTCGGGTACGAGGCCGTGCAGCTCGTGAAGTGGGGGCTCGAGAAGGCCGGCTCGGACAAGCCCGAAGCGTGGGTCCGGGCCGTCAAGGGCGCCACGGTGCCGCTCCTTCGGGGCCCCATCACCTTCCGCGAGTTCGACAACGTGTCCAACTCGCCGGTGTACTTCGGCCGCCTGATGCGCGACCCGAAGTACCCGTTCCTGATCCTCAAGGACATTCTGAAAGTGGGGGTCGAGCCCTCGATGATCTCGGTGGAGGAGGTCAAGAAGCTCCGCGAAGCGGCCAAGTAGCGCGGCGAATGTCACGAGCCCGGGCGTGAGCCGGCCCAGATGACGCTCAGCGGAGTCGTCAACCAGTTCGTGAGCGGCCTCACGTTCGGGATGGTGCTCTTCCTGCTCGCCCTCGGGCTCGTCCTTATCTTCGGCGTCATGCGGGTCGTGAACTTTGCCCACGGCTCGCTCTACATGGTGGGCGCCTTCCTCGGCTACTTCGTCTGGGACTGGCTGAAAGGCATGGCCGGGAGCTTCTGGGTGAGCGTCATCGTGGCCGGGCTCCTGGTGGCGGCGCTCGGCCTGGTCCTCGAGTACCTGCTCCGGCCCCTCTACGCGCGCGAGCACAGCGACCAGATCCTCTTCACCTACGGCTGCGTGCTCATCATCGGCGACCTGGTGAAGTGGCTGTGGGGAGGCCAGTACCGCTCGGTTCCACGCCCGCCCGGCTTCGAGGGGCGCGTCGAGCTGGGCGGCGTTGTGCTGCCGACGTACTACCTGCTGGTCATCGGCGTCGGCGTGGCGGCGGGACTCGGTCTGTGGCTCCTGCTCGCGCGGACGAAGCTCGGGAAGATCATCCGCGCCGCCGTCGCCGACCGGGAGATGGTGGGGATCCTCGGGATCCGTCTGCCGCGTCTGTTCGCCGGCGTGTTCGGGATCGGCGCCTTCCTGGCCGGCGCGGCCGGGATGCTGGCCGCGCCGCTCGGCAGCATCGGCTCGGGCATGGACGTCGAGATCATCGTTGCCGTGTTCGCCGTGGTGATCGTGGGCGGCATGGGCAGCTTCCTCGGCGCGGCGCTGGCGTCCCTCATCATCGGCGAGGTGTACAGCTTCGGCATCCTGGTGCTGCCTGCGGCCGCGCAGGTGTTCATGTTCCTCGTGATGGTCATCGTCCTCGTCGTCCGGCCCCAGGGGCTCATCGGCGCCCCGGAGCGCTGACCAGATGAGCCGCTGGGGCGCGGTGGCGGTGATGGCGGCGGTCGTGGTCCTGCTGGCGCTGCCGTGGGGCGTGCGCGAGTACAACGTCCAGCTCGCGAACCTCTTCCTGATCGGGGCACTGTTCGCGCTGAGCTTCAACATCCTCTTCGGGTACACCGGGCTCCTGTCCTTCGGCCAGGCGACGTTCTTCGGTGTCGGCGCCTACGCGCTCGCCCTCCTGATGAAGAAGGCGGGGCTGTCCTTCGCGCTGGCCTTCGTCCTCAGCGTGCCCATCACGGCCCTGACCGCCGGCGTGATCGGCTTCTTCTGCTCGCGCGCGACGGAGTTCTTCTTCTCGATCCTGACCCTCGCCTTCGGGCAGCTCCTCTTCGTGGTCGCCAGCAAGTGGTACACCCTCACGGCGGGTGACGACGGGATCCAGTCGATCTTCCCGCCGCCGGCGCTCGGCTCGGCCGCCCGGTATTACTACTTCAGCCTCGCCGTCGTCACGCTCTCCACGGCGGCGCTCTGGTGGATCGTCAGGAGCCCGTTCGGCTACACGCTCCAGAGCATCCGGGACAACCCGCAGCGGAGCGAGGCCATCGGTATCAACCTTCGCTGGTACCGGTGGATGGCCTTCGTCGTGAGCGGCGTCTTCGCGGGTGTCGCCGGAGCCCTCTTCACCGCGTTCAACTGGGCGGTGGCGCCCACCGAGCTCGAGTGGACGAAGTCGGCCGAGCCGGTGGTCATGACGCTGCTCGGGGGGCCGCATCTGTTCGGGGGGCCGATCGTCGGCGCCGCGATCTTCACCTTTTTCCAGTTCTACCTGGGTAAGCACACCCTCTTCTGGGCGTTGTCGATGGGTGTGGTCATTCTCTTCGTGGTCCGCTTCATGCCGGGCGGCGTCGGCGGCTACCTCTGGCAGCGTGTGCAGGCGGCCCGGGACGCGTCGGGGCAGGGGCATGCTCCTCGGCGTTGAGGGCGTGAGCAAGAGCTTCGGCGCCGTCGCGGCGGTGACGGACGCGACGTTCGGCATCGAGCCGGGCGAGCTGGTGGCGCTGATCGGCCCCAACGGCGCCGGCAAGAGCACGCTCTTCAACCTGATCAGCGGGATCCTCAAGCCCGACGCGGGGACGATCGCCTTCGGCGGCGAGCCGATCTCGTCGCTCCCGCCCCACCGGATCGCCCACCGCGGGATCGGGCTGGCGTTCCAGGTCAGCAACGTGTTCTCGCGGCTCACCGTCCTCGAGAACATCCAGGTGGCGCTGTTCTCCGCGCGGGGCAAGAGCGGGAGCCTCTGGAGCTTCGGGCCGCGCACGCTCCGCGAGGAGGCCCGGGAGATCCTGGCCGCCATCGGTCTCCCCGAGCTGGCCAGGCTCTCGGCGGGGGCCCTCGCGCAGGCGGACAAGAAACGCCTGGAGGTGGGGATCGCGCTGGCGGTGCGCCCGCGGCTGCTCCTGCTGGACGAGCCCACCTCCGGGCAGTCCATGGAGGAGACCGATCTCACGATGGAGCTGATCCGCCGGATCAACCGGGAGCAGGCGCTGACGGTCCTCTTCATCGAGCACAAGATGGACGTCGTCTTCGGCATCGCCCGCCGTGTCCTGGTGCTGCACAACGGCCGCCTCATCGCCGACGGGGAGCCGCGGACCGTGCGGGCGAACGAGCAGGTCCAGAAGGCGTACCTCGGGGAAACGGGATGATCCTCGAGGTCGAGGACATCCACACGTACTACGAGACGAGCCACGTGCTGTTCGGACTCTCCCTCCACGTCCAGGAGGGCGAGCTGGTGGTGCTCCTCGGACGGAACGGCGCCGGCAAGACCACGACGCTCCGCAGCATCATCGGCGTCACGCCGCCGCGCTCGGGGAGCATCCGCTTCCGCGGGGCGGAGATCGCGAGGCGCCCCACCTACGAGGTGGCCCAGCGCGGGGTCGCCTTCATTCCCGATACCCGGCGGATCTTCCCGGACCACACCGTCCGCGAGAACCTGGAGATCGCCGAGCGCCCGCTCCGGGACGGCGGCCACAGCTGGACCATCGAGCGCGTCTGCGAGCTCTTTCCCGCGCTGCGCGCCCTGGAGGGACGGACGGGACGCCACCTGAGCGGGGGCGAGCAGCAGATGCTGGCGATTGGGCGCGCCCTGCTCGGCAACCCCCGCCTGCTGCTGATGGACGAGCCGACGCAGGGGCTGGCGCCCCTGGTGATCAGGAACCTGAGCGAGCAGATCCTTCGCCTGCAGCGCGAGGGCATGACCATTCTGCTCTCGGAGCAGAACATGGCGTTCGCAGGCCCGCTGGCGAACCGCATCTACGTCATCGACCACGGGACCATCCGGTTCGAGGGGACGCTCGGCGACCTGGAGGCCAACACGGAGGTTCGGACGCGTCACCTGCTCACGTAACGACGGGCGCCGTGACCCCCGCACGCTGATGGACACGGTCTTCGACGCCTTCATGGCCACCGCGAAGGCCGCGCCCGACCACGCCTTCCTCTGCGCGCCGCCCTCGCCCGGCCGGGCCTATCATCCAAACGGCGTCGAGTACACCTACGCGCA
>JAUSJX010000074.1 GCA_030647435.1 Candidatus Rokuibacteriota bacterium | reverse complement strand
GTCCCGCACCGCCACCCCCGTGAACTTCGTGTGCAGCACCTTCGTGATCGCGGACGTCAGCGTCGTCTTGCCGTGATCGATGTGCCCAATCGTCCCAATGTTCACGTGCGGCTTCGACCGATCGAATTTCGCCTTGGCCATGACTCTCTCTCCTGTCGCGGGCTAGCGGGAACCGGCCCGAGGAGCGCCCTTGCCGGCAACCTTCGCCATGATCTCTTCGGCGATGCTCCGGGGGACTTCCTCGTAGCGGGCGAACTGCATGGTGTAGGTAGCCCGCCCCTGTGTCATGGAGCGGACGTCGGTGGCGTATCCGAACATCTGGCCAAGCGGGACGTTGGCGCGGATGACGTGAGCGTTGCCCCGGCTGTCCATGCTGACGATGCGCCCGCGGCGGCTGTTGAGGTCGCCGACGACGGCGCCCTGGTACTCCGAGGGCGCGACGACCTCGACGTCCATCACGGGCTCGAGCAGCACGGGCTTGGCCTTGCGGCAGCCCTCCTTGAAGCCCATGGACGCGGCGATCTTGAAGGCCATCTCGTTCGAGTCGACGTCGTGGTAGCTGCCGTCGGTCAGCGACACCTTGATGTCGACCACGGGGTAGCCGGCGAGCACACCTGTTTCGGCCGCTTCCCTGATGCCCTTCTCGACCGCGGGCACGTACTCGCGCGGGATGGCGGGGCCCTTGAGCTTGTTCTCGAAGACGACGCCTTCACCCGGCTCGGAGGGCTCGACCTCGAGCCAGACGTCGCCGTACTGGCCGCGGCCGCCCGTCTGCCGGACGAAGCGCCCCTGCGCTTCGGCTTTCTGGCGGACGGTCTCGCGGTAGGCGACCTGCGGCTTGCCCACATTGGCGTCGACCTTGAACTCGCGCAGCAGCCTGTCGACGATGATCTCGAGGTGCAGCTCGCCCATCCCGTGGATCAGCGTCTGGTTCGTCTCGGGGTCCACGTTGACCTTGAAGGTCGGATCCTCCATGGCGAGGCGGGCAAGCGACTGGCCGAGCTTTTCGTCGTCGGCTTTGGTCTTGGGCTCGATCGCCACGGCGATGACCGGCGCGGGGAAGTCCATCGACTCCAGCACGATGAGCTTGTTGGGGTCGCACAGCGTGTCGCCCGTGCGCGTGTCCTTGAGCCCGGGCACGGCGGCGATGTCCCCGGCCGAGATCGACTCGATCTCCTCGCGCTTGTTGGCGTGCATCCGCACGAGGCGGCCGATGCGCTCCTTCTTGTCGCGGGTCGAGTTGTAGACGCCGGTGCCGGACTCGAGCGTCCCGGAGTACACCCGGACGAAGGTCAGCTGGCCCACGAACGGATCGTTCATGATCTTGAAGGCCAGGGCGGAGAACGGCGCCTTGCTGTCGGCCGCGCGCGTCTCGTGCAGCTGCGTCTCCGGGTTGATGCCGTCCAGCGGCGGGATGTCGAGCGGCGACGGCAGGTAGTCGACGACGGCGTCGAGCATGGGCTGGACGCCCTTGTTCTTGAACGAGGCGCCGCAGATCACCGGGAAGAGCTTCATCGAGATCGTGCCCGCCCGCACGGCGGCCTTGATCTCCTCCGGGCTGACCTTCTCGCCGGCGAGATACTTCTCCATCAGGTGGTCGTCCACCTCGGCCAGCGCCTCGATCATCTTCTCCCGGTACTCGGCGGCCTGCTCCTTCACGTCCGCGGGGATGTCCACGGTATCGAAGGTCTGCCCGAGGTCCTCGCCGTCGGACCAGAGGTAGGCGACCTGCTCGATCAGATTGACCATGCCGCGGAAATTGTCCTCACGGCCGACCGGGATCTGGATCGGCACCGCGTGGGCGCCCAGGCGGTCCTTCAGCATGGCGAGACAGCGGAAATAGTCGGCGCCGACGCGGTCCATCTTGTTGACGTAGACGATGCGCGGCACCTCGTACTTGTCCGCCTGCCGCCACACGGTCTCGGTCTGGGGCTCGACACCCGACACGGCGTCCAGGATGGCGATGGCGCCGTCGAGGACCCGCAGGGAGCGCTCGACCTCCATCGTGAAGTCCACGTGGCCCGGCGTGTCGATGATGTTGATCCGGCAGTCCCGCCAGAAGGAGGTGGTCGCGGCGGACGTGATGGTGATCCCGCGCTCCTGCTCCTGGACCATCCAATCCATGGTCGCCGTGCCCTCGTGCACCTCGCCGATCTTGTAGGACCGGCCGGTGTAGTAGAGCACCCGTTCCGTGGTGGTGGTCTTGCCGGCATCGATGTGGGCCATGATGCCGATATTCCGGGTTTTCTCCAGCGGGTACTGCGCTTCCACGACGCTGCCTTCCCCTCTGCTCGGCGCTACTCAAGAGAAGAGGGGGGTCGAGGCTTCGGCCCCCCTCTTCGAATCTCGGTCGCTACCAGCGGTAGTGCGCGAACGCCTTGTTGGCCTCCGCCATCTTGTGAGTGTCTTCGCGCTTCTTCACGGCCGTCCCGCGGTTGTTGGCCGCGTCCAGCAGCTCGCCCGCGAGCCGCTCCGACATGCTCTTCTCCGCGCGGCGCCGCGCGGCTCCGATCAGCCAGCGCATGCTGAGCGCCGTCCGTCGGTCCGGGCGCACCTCGACCGGCACCTGGTAGGTCGAGCCGCCTACGCGACGCGACTTGACCTCCACCGCAGGCTTGCAGTTGTCCACGGCCGCCTTGAAGAGCTTGAGCGCGTCCTGCTTGGCCCGGTCCTCCATGGCGCCCATGGCCTCGTACATGATCTTCTCGGCCGTGCTCTTCTTGCCGCCGTACATCATCATGTTGACGAACTTTGCTACGATACGGCTCCCGTACTTGGGATCCGGCAGGATCTCCCGCTTCGCCGCCCCTGCCCGACGCATTTACGCCGCGCCCCCGGCCTTGGGCTGCTTCGCGCCGTACTTCGAGCGGCTCTGCTTTCGCCCGGCGACGCCGGCCGTGTCGAGCGACCCCCGGATGATGTGGTACCGGATGCCCGGCAGGTCCTTCACGCGGCCACCCCTGATCAGGACGATCGAGTGCTCCTGCAGATTGTGACCGACGCCCGGGATATAGGACGTGACCTCGAGGCCGTTGGTCAGCCGCACGCGGGCCACCTTGCGCAGGGCGGAGTTCGGCTTCTTGGGCGTGGTGGTGTACACGCGGAGGCACACCCCGCGCTTCTGCGGGCAAGCCTCCATGGCGGGCGTCTTGGACTTCTTCCGCACCGCCTCGCGGCCCTGCCGCACCAGCTGATTGATTGTCGGCATATCTCCCCTGTGGCTCTGATCGACCCCCCGGGTAGCCTAAGCTCCGGTCAATAGGGCCAAAACTCTAACTTTCTACCTGAAATAGGGGCCTTTGTCAAGTCGCTGACACCTGGCCCCTCCTAGCCTGCCTGGGCAATCTCCTCGCCGCCGTCGCCCTCGGCTGAGTCGGCCGCCGCCTCGGCAGGGGCCTCCTCGACGGCCACCGCGGCCTCCTCGCCGCCCTGGCTGAGCACTTCGGCCCGTGTGTAGTGGCCGAGCCCCGTGCCGGCCGGGATCAGCCGGCCGACGATGACGTTCTCCTTGAGGCCGCGCAGGTCATCCTGCTTGCCGCTGATGGCGGCTTCCGTCAGCACTCGGGTGGTCTCCTGGAACGACGCCGCCGAGATGAAGCTGTCGGTCGAGAGCGACGCCTTGGTGATCCCGAGGAGCACGGGCTTGGCCGTGGCGGCCGGCTTGCCGGCCGCGTTGGCCTTGTCGTTCTCGTCCTGGAAGACGAACTTGTCCACCAGCTCCCCCACGACGAAGTCGGTGCCGCCGACCTCCTCGATGCGAACCCGGCGCAGCATCTGGCGCACGATGATCTCGATGTGTTTGTCGTTGATGGTCACGCCCTGCAGCCGGTAGACCTCCTGCACCTCGTTCACGAGGTAGCGCTGCAGCTCCCGGTCGCCCAGGACCGCCAGGTAGTCGTGCGGGTTCGGGGAGCCGTCCATCAGCGTCTCGCCCGCCCTGACCCGGTCGCCCTCGTGGACAGAGATGTGCTTGCCGCGCGGGATCAGGTACTCCTTGGTCTCGCCGTCGTCGGCGCGGATGATGATCTTGCGCATGCCCTTGACGAAGCCGGCGAACTCGACCGCGCCGTCAATCTCGGTGATGACCGCCTGCTCCTTCGGCTTGCGCGCCTCGAAGAGCTCGGCCACCCGCGGCAGACCGCCGGTGATGTCCTTGGTCTTCGTGGTCTCGCGCGGGATCTTCGAGATGATGTCGCCCTGGTGCACCTCCACACCGTCGGCCACGAGCAGGTGGGCACCCACCGGCAGCATGTAGCGGCCGCGCGTCTCGCCGGCCGACTCGCTGTCGGGCGAGTTGTCCCCGCCGGTCGGCGCCTTGACCGACACCCGGGGCTGAAGCTTGCCCTCCTGGTCCTCGATGATCACGCGCCGGGCCAGGCCCGTGACCTCATCGAACTCCTCCCGGATCGTGACCCCGTCCACTACGTCGCGGTACGTGACCGTGCCGCTGACCTCGGTCAGGATCGGCGTTGTGAACGGATCCCACTCGACGAGCAGTTTGCCGAGAGTCACCTTGCCGTCGTCCTTGATCTTGATGCGCGCGCCCGGCACGACGGGGTACCGCTCCTTCTCACGGCCCCGCTCGTCCACCACGACGATCTCGCCGTTACGGTTGAGCACGACGATGTCCCCGTCGCGGTTCACGACGGAGCGGATGTTGTGGTACTTCACGATGCCCGCGTGCTTGGCGTCGTGCTTGGAGGCCTCGACCACGCGGCTCGCCGTGCCGCCGATGTGGAAGGTCCGCATGGTCAGCTGGGTGCCGGGCTCGCCGATCGACTGGGCGGCGATGATGCCCACCGCTTCGCCGAACTCGGCCAGGCGGCCCGTGCCCAGGTTGCGCCCGTAGCACATGACGCAGATGCCGCGCTTCGACTCGCAGGTCAGCGCCGAGCGGATACGCACGCGCTCGAGGCCCGAGTCCTCGATCCTCTGGGCCAGCTCCTCGGCGATCTCGGTACCCGCCTGGACGATGATCTCGCCCGTGAACGGGTCGCGGATGTCCTCGGCGGCCACGCGCCCCAGCACGCGGTCGCGCAGGGACTGGATGATGTCGCCGCCTTCGACCAGCGGCGCCGCGTCGATGTACTTGACCGTGCCGCAGTCGTACTCGGAGACGATGACGTCCTGGGAGACGTCCACGAGCCGCCGCGTCAGATAGCCGGAGTCGGCCGTCTTCAGCGCGGTGTCGGCGAGGCCCTTTCGGGCGCCGTGCGTGGAGGTGAAGTACTCGAGCACGGTCAGGCCTTCGCGGAAGTTGGACGTGATCGGCGTCTCGATGATCTCGCCTGACGGCTTGGCCATGAGGCCGCGCATGCCGGCCAGCTGCCGAATCTGCTGCTTCGAGCCGCGGGCGCCCGAGTCGGCCATCATGTAGATGGGGTTGAACTCGCCGCCCTGCGCGCCGCCCTCGAGCTCGCGGAACATGGCGTCGGCGATCTGATCCGTCGTGTGCGCCCAGATGTCGACGACTTTGTTGTAGCGCTCACCGTTGGTGATGACGCCGTCCTGGTACTGCTGCTCGACCTCGTTGACCTGCTTGCGGGCGCGCTCGATCAGCTCGCCCTTCGCCGCGGGAATGTGCATGTCCTGGATGCCGATCGAGAGACCCGACAGCGTCGCATAGCGAAAACCGATGTCCTTCAGGTCGTCCAGGAAGGCGACCGTCGCCTCGTTGCCGAGCCGGTTGTAGCAGTCGGCGATGAGCGCGCCGATCTCCTTCTTCTTGAGCTCCTTGTTCACGAAGCGCAGCGGCTCGGGCACAACGTCGTTGAGCAGCGTACGCCCGACTGTCGTGTTGATGACTGCGCCATTGTACCGGAGCCGGATCCTCGCCTGCAGATCCACGTCCTCGTTGTCGTAGGCGATGCGGACCTCTTCCGGGTCGGCGAAGAGCCGCCCCTCGCCCTTGACGCCCGCCCGCTCCTTGGACAGGTAGTAGATGCCGAAGACTATGTCCTGCGTCGGGATGGCCACGGGGGCGCCGTTCGAGGGCGACAGGATGTTGTTGGCCGACAGCATCAGCACCTGCGCCTCCATCTGCGCCTCCATGGAGAGCGGAATGTGCACGGCCATCTGGTCGCCGTCGAAGTCGGCGTTGAACGCGGTGCAGACCAGGGGGTGGATCTCGATGGCCTTGCCCTCGACCAGGATGGGCTCGAAGGCCTGGATGCCGAGACGGTGGAGCGTCGGCGCGCGGTTCAAGAGCACCGGGTGCTCCGTGATGACCTCCTCGAGGATGTCCCACACTTCCGGCCGCTCCTTCTCGACGAACTTCTTGGCGGCCTTGATGGACGAGGCGATGCCGCGCTCCTCGAGCTTTCGGAGGATGAAGGGCTTGAAGAGCTCGAGCGCCATCTTCTTCGGCAGGCCGCACTGGTGGAGCTTCAGGTACGGGCCGACGACGATGACCGAACGGCCGGAGTAGTCCACGCGCTTGCCGAGCAGGTTCTGCCGGAAACGTCCCTGCTTGCCCTTGAGCGTGTCCGACAGCGACTTGAGCGGTCGGTTGTTGGGGCCTGTGATGACGCGGCCGCGGCGGCCGTTGTCGAACAGCGCGTCGACGGCCTCCTGCAGCATCCGCTTCTCGTTGCGGATGATAATCTCCGGGGCCCGCAGCTCCATGAGCCGCTTCAGCCGGTTGTTGCGGTTGATGACGCGGCGGTAGAGGTCGTTGAGGTCCGAGGTCGCGAAGCGGCCGCCGTCCAGCGGCACCAGCGGGCGCAGCTCGGGCGGGATCACCGGCAGCACCTCGAGGATCATCCACTCGGGCTGGTTGCCGGACTTGAGGAAGGCCTCGACGACCTTCAGGCGCTTGACGATCTTCTTCCGCTTCTGCACGGAGGTCTCGACGCCCATCTGGGTGCGCAGCTCGCGCGCGAGCAGGTCCATGTCTATGGCGCGCAGCAGCTCTCGGATCGCCTCAGCGCCCATGCCGACCGTGAAGGCGTCGTGGCCGTGCTCGTCCTGGAGCTTGCGGGTCTTGTCCACCGCCACCAGATCCTTCTTCTTCAGCCCCGGCACCTTGCCGGGCTCGAGGACGACGTACTCCTCGAAGTACAGGATCTTCTCGAGCTCGCGCAGCGACATGTCCAGCAGCTGGCCGATCCGCGAGGGCAGGCCCTTGAAGAACCACACATGCGAGACGGGCGACGCGAGCTCGATGTGTCCCATGCGCTCGCGGCGCACCCGGGCGCGCGTCACCTCGACGCCGCACTTGTCGCAGATCACGCCGGCGAACTTCATGCGCTTGTACTTGCCGCAGGCGCACTCGTAGTCCTTTGTCGGCCCGAAGATGCGGGCGCAGAACAAGCCGTCGCGCTCGGGCTTGAAGGTCCGATAGTTGATCGTTTCCGGCTTCTTGACCTCGCCGTGCGACCAGTCGCGGATCTTCTGCGGCGCGGCCAGCTTGATGCGGATCGCGCCGAAGGTCATGGGCTTCGGGTGCCGATCGAGGATCCCCCACAGGTCCTTCGTGGGCTTCTCGTCCCGAACCAGGCTTCCGAATGTCCGATCCGTCAGCATTCTGGGAATCTCCTTTTTCTAAGTTCGCCTCGGACGGCGGGGCCCCAGCCCCGCGACGCCCTGCGGCTCACACTACAAGCTAGGCCGGCTTCTTGCCGTCCTTGGGCACGAGCTCCACGTCCAGGGCCAGGCTCTGCAGCTCCTTCACGAGCACGTTGAAGGATTCCGGCGTGCCGGGCTCCAGGAAGTTCTCTCCCTTCACGATGGCTTCGTAGATCCGGTTGCGGCCCTCGACGTCGTCCGACTTGACCGTGAGCATCTCCTGCAACGTGTGGGCCGCGCCGTACGCCTCGAGCGCCCACACCTCCATCTCGCCGAAACGCTGGCCGCCGAACTGCGCCTTGCCCCCCAGCGGCTGCTGGGTGACGAGGGAGTACGGCCCGATGGACCGCGCGTGCATCTTGTCGTCCACCAAGTGGGCCAGCTTGAGGATGTAGATCTGACCGACCGTCACCTCCTGGTGGAAGGGCTTGCCGGTGCGCCCGTCGCACAGGCGCGTCTTGCCGGAAACGGGAAGACCCGCCTGCGTCAGATGACCGCGGATCTCGCTCTCCGTGGCGCCGTCAAACACCGGGCTCGCCACCCAGATCCCGAGGGCCTTGGCCGCCCACCCGAGGTGGGTCTCGAGGATTTGCCCCACGTTCATGCGCGAGGGCACGCCGAGCGGGTTCAGCACGATCTCGACCGGCGTACCGTCGGGCAGGTACGGCATGTCCTCCTCGGGCAGCACCCGGGAGACGACGCCCTTGTTGCCGTGGCGGCCGGCCATCTTGTCGCCGACCGAGAGCTTGCGCTTCACGGCCATATAGACCTTGACCATCTTGATGACGCCGGGCGGCAGGTCGTCGCCGCGGCGAAGCCGGCCGACGCGCTCCTCCAGCATACGGTCGAAGAAGGCGATCTGGTCGTCCGCCAGATCCTCGATGCGCTTGATGGTGTTGGTCAGCCCATCATCTTCCTTGATCTTGATCTTCTTCAGCTCGTGCCAGGAGAAATTCTCCAGCTCGGGCCGGTCGATCTTGTCGCCCTTCTTGGCGATCCGGTCCTTCTTGATGGGGTCGGCGAGGTCCTGCGTCAGCGTCTTGCCCACCAGGATGTTCTTGAGCTTCTGGTCGCGCTCGAGCTCGACCATGGCGATCTCGTCCTGGTAGTCCTTCTCCAGGCCCGCGACCTCCTCTTCTTCGATGGACTTGGCGCGCTCGTCCTTGTCAACGCCGCGACGCGAGAAGACCTTGACGTCCACCACCGTGCCCTCGATGCCCGGGGGCACCGTTAGCGACGTGTCGCGCACGTCGCCCGCCTTCTCGCCAAAGATCGCTCGCAACAGCTTCTCCTCGGGCGTCAGCTGTGTCTCGCCTTTCGGCGTGATCTTGCCGACGAGGATGTCGCCGGCCTTGACCTTGGCGCCGATGCGCACGATGCCGGAGTCGTCGAGGTCCTTCAACGCCTCCTCGGAGACGTTCGGGATGTCGCGCGTCACCTCTTCCTTGCCCAGCTTGGTGTCGCGCGCCTGGACTTCGAACTCCTCGATGTGGATGGAGGTGTAGCGGTCGTCCTTGACGAGCCGCTCCGAGACCAGGATCGCGTCCTCGAAGTTGTAGCCGCCCCACGGCATGAAGGCGACGAGCACGTTGCGCCCGAGGGCCAGCTCGCCCTGGTCGGTGCCGGGCCCGTCGGCGATGACATCGCCGGCGTGGACCCGGTCGCCCTTCCTCACGATCGGCCGCTGGTTGATGCAGGTGTTCTGGTTCGAGCGGCGGTACTTCGTCAGGTTGTAGATGTCCAGCGGCAGGTCCTGGACGGGGTCGGCCTTCTTGGAGCGCGTCTCGGCGCGCACCACGACGCGATTGGCTGAGACGTACTCGACCACGCCGGGCCGCCGGGCCAGCACGACCGCGCCAGAGTCACGCGCGACGATGTGCTCCATGCCCGTGCCGACGTACGGCGCCTCCGGCTGCAGCAGGGGCACCGCCTGGCGCTGCATGTTCGAGCCCATGAGGGCGCGGTTGGCGTCGTCGTTCTCGAGAAACGGCACCATGGCGGCCGCCACCGACACGAGCTGCTTCGGCGACACGTCCATGTAGTTCAACTCCTCGGGGGAGACCATCTTATACTCGCCGCTCTTCCTGGCCGACACGCGGTCGCGCACGAAGCGGCTGCGGGCGTCCAGCTCGGCGTTGGCCTGCGCGATGACGAACTGCTCCTCCTCGAGCGCGGACAGGAACACGATCTCGTCCGACACCGCGCCGCCCTGCACCTTCCGGTACGGCGTCTCGATGAAGCCGAACTCGTTGATCCTGGCATACGTCGACAGCGACGAGATGAGGCCGATGTTCGGGCCTTCAGGCGTCTCGATGGGGCAGATCCGCCCGTAGTGCGTCGGGTGGACGTCGCGCACCTCGAAGCCGGCGCGCTCGCGCGACAGACCACGCGGCCCGAGGGCCGAGAGGCGGCGCTTGTGGGTCAGCTCGGCCAGCGGGTTCGTCTGGTCCATGAACTGGCTGAGCTGCGAGGAGCCGAAGAACTCCTTGACCACCGCCGAGACGGGCTTGGCGTTGATCAGGTCGTGGGGCATCAGGTTCGTGATGTCGGAGATCGACATCCGCTCCTTGACGGCCCGCTCCATGCGCGTGAGCCCGACCCGGAATTGGTTCTCCAGCAGCTCGCCCACCGACCGGACGCGGCGGTTGCCGAGGTGGTCGATGTCGTCCGTGGACTTGGTGCCGAGCCGAACCTGGAGGAGATGGCGGATGACGTACACGACGTCCTCGCCGCGCAGAGTCTTGGCGTTGAGATTGGCGTTGATGCCGAGTTTCTTGTTGATCATGAAGCGGCCCACCCGCGCCAGGTCATAACGGCGCGGATCCATGAACATCCCGCGGAACAGCGCGCGGGCCGACTCCACCGTGGGCGGGTCGCCCGGGCGGAGGCGCCGGTAGATCTCGACGAGCGCCTCGTCCGGGTTCTTGAAGTGGTCGCGGACCAGCGTCTCGTAGATCGACGCGTCCGCCTTCCCGGGCGCCATCGTCAGCAGCTTGAGCGCCGAGATCTTGCGCGCCATGAGCTGCGCCAGGAGCGTCTGCGTGATCTCCTGGTTGGTCTCGACCAGCACCTCGCCGGTGTCGGCATCGACGACGCGGTCGCCCGTGCGGCGGCCCACCAGCGAGTCGGCCTTGACCGGGATCTTCGTGACTCCCGCCTCCAGGAGCTTCTCGATCAGCTTGGGATTGAGCGCCTTGCCGCTGGCAACCATCGGCTCGCGGTGCCGCGGCGGCTTGACGTCATCAGCGACCTTGACGCCGTTGTGGGCCTCGGGGTGCAGCTTGACCCAGGCGGTGCGGTCCTCGAAGCTCAAGACCTCCTCGAGCTCGTAGAACTGCCCGAGTATCTCGGCGTCCGAGAGGACAACGCCCTTCTCGAGGAACGTGAACGCGCGCAGGAAAGCCGTCGCCAGCATCTTGCGGCGGCGATCCACGCGGACGAAGAGGATGTCGTTGGCGTCGAACTCGAACTCGACCCACGACCCGCGATAGGGGATGACGCGCGCCGAATAGAGCAGCTTGCCCGAGGCGACGGTCTTGCCCTTGTCGTCGTCGAAGAAGACGCCGGCCGAGCGCTGCAGCTGCGACACCACGACGCGCTCGGTGCCGTTGATGATAAAGGTGCCCTTGTCGGTCATCAGCGGCAGCTCGCCCAGGTAGACCTCCTGGCCGCGCTGCTCGCGGATGGTGCGGGTCTTTGCCTCCTTATCGTGGTCGTAGACCACGAGCCGCAGCGTCACCTTGAGCGGGATGGCGAATGTCATCCCGCGATCGTGGCACTCCTCGACCGTGTACTTCGGATCGCCGAAGTGGAAGCTGTCGAACTCGAGCAGGGCGTTGTCGTTGTAGTCCGCGATGGGGAACACGGACTTGAACACCGCCTGCAGCCCCGTCTCCTCGCGGCGATCGGGCGCCACGTCCTTCTGCAGAAACTGCTCGTACGACCGCTTCTGGATCTCGATGAGATTCGGGATCTCAACGATGGACGGAATCTTGCCGAAGTCCTTGCGCACCCGGCGTCCGCACTGGATCGTGCCTGCCATACACCCTCCGCGCCCCGACGGCATCTAGCCGCCGGGTGCTCAACCCCGCCGGACGGGCCGGGGCCACACGTTGGTCGAGGGGGGCGCGGGCCCCCGTTCTATGCTCTCCCGCGCGTGCGGAGGCTACCTCACTTCGACCGTCGCCCCGACCTCCTCGAGCTTCTTCTTCACGTCCGCGGCCTCGACCTTGGCCACCTTCTCCTTGACCGGCTTGGGCGCGCCGTCGACGAGATCCTTGGCTTCCTTGAGGCCGAGGCCCGTCAGCTCGCGCACGACCTTGATCACCTGGATCTTCTTCTCGCCAGCCGCCATGAGGACGACGTCGAACTCCGTCTTCTCCTCGGTTGCCGCCGCGCCGCCGGCCGCCGCCGCGCCGCCGACCGCCGGGGCGGCTACCGCCGCCGCCGCCGACACGCCCCACTTCTCCTGCAAAAGCTTCGAAAGCTGGGACGCCTCCAGCAGCGTCAGCGTGTCCAGCTTCTCCGCGATCTCTTCGATGTTCGTCGCCATGTCATCCGCCTCCGTGTGTGGTTGCTACGTCGTGATATGAAAGCCTGTCTCAGGCCGAATCGGCTGCGCCCTTGCCCCGGGCCTCGAGCACGTACACGATCTCCCGGAGCGGCGCCTGCAACAGGCTCACAAGCTGAGCCATCGGTCCCTGCAGGGCGCCCACGATCTGGCTTCGGAGCTGCTCCTTGGACGGAAGGTCCGCCAACGCCTTGAGCTCCGCCGGCTGAACGACCTTGCCCTCCACCAGCCCGAGCTTGATCTGCAGCTGCGGGTGGGTCTTGACGAAGGCCTGCAGCGCCTTCGCCACCGCCACCGGGTCCTGCTTGGTGAACACGAGTCCCGTCGGGCCCTTGAGGTGCACGCCGAGCGCGTCGAGGGCCGAGCCCTTGACGGCGAGGCGGGCCAAGCGGTTCTTGACCACCTTGTACTCCGCCGCGGCGCCCTTGAGCTGCTTGCGCAGGTCCGACAGCTGCTGGACGCTGAGCCCGCGATACTCGGTCAGCACCACGGTCTTGGCGGTGCCCAGCCGCTCCTTCAAGGCCTCGACGCTCTCCACTTTCGCTTGAGTCGGCACGTCCCCGCTCCTTGTCCGGCTAGATCTGCTTCTTGAACTGGTTCGCGACCCGCTGGGCGTCCACCGGGATGCCAGGCCCCATGGTCGTGGACAGCGTCAGCGAGCGCAGGTACACGCCCTTTGACGCCGCCGGCTTGGCCTTGACGATGGCTTCCAGCAGCGCCATCGCATTGGCAACGAGGCTCTCCTGCGGGAATGACTTCCTGCCCACCTGCACGTGGACGTTGCCGGCCTTGTCCGCGCGAAATTCGACCTTGCCCGCTTTGACCTCCCGCACGGCGCGGCCCACGTCGAACGTCACGGTGCCCATCTTCGGGTTAGGCATGAGCCCGCGCGGGCCCAACACCTTGCCGAGCCGGCCGACCTGCCCCATGAGGTCGGGCGTCGCGATGGTCGAGTCGAAGTCCATGAAGCCGCCCTGGATCTTCTCGACCAGGTCCTCGGCGCCCACCACGTCGGCCCCGGCCTCGCGCGCCTCGCGCTCCTTCTCACCCTTCGCGAACACGGCCACGCGCACCGTCTTGCCGATGCCGTGCGGCAGCACGATGGCGCCGCGGACCATCTGGTCGGCGTGCTTGGGGTCGACCCCGAGCCGGAGCGACAGATCGACGCTCTCGTCGAACTTCGCCGGGGGCGCCTTCTTCACGATGTCCATCGCCTCCTCGACCGAGTACGTCTTCGCCCGGTCGATCAGCGCCTCTGTCGCCTTCAGCCGCTTCGTCATCACTGGCATATCGGAGCTCCAATCTCGATCATTTCACCGCTCGTCTCGCGACCCTCGTGCCTTCGGCAACTCGGCCGCCGCTCATCTCGCACTGCCGTCAAACGACATCGATGCCCATGCTGCGGGCCGTGCCTTCGACCGTGCGCATGGCGGATTCGATCGAGTCCGTGTTGAGGTCCACCAGCTTGGTCTGGGCGATCTCGCGAACCTGGGCGCGCGTGACCTTGCCGATCTTGTCCTTGTGCGGCACGGCCGAGGCCTTGGCGATGCCCGCGGCCCGCTTGAGCAGCACGGCCGCCGGGGGCGTCTTCACCACGAAGGTGAAGGACCGGTCCTGGTAGATCGTCACCACCACGGGCAGGATCAGCCCCTCCTGAGACCCGGTCTGGGCATTGAAGCCTTTGCAGAATTCCATGATGTTGACCCCGTGCTGGCCAAGCGCGGGACCCACCGGCGGCGAAGGGTTGGCCTTACCCGCCGGGATCTGCAGTTTCACCATCGCCTGAACTTTCTTCGCCATGGATCAGAGCCTCTCCACCTGGTAGTACTCGAGCTCCACCGGCGTCATCCGCCCGAAGATCGCCACCATCACCTTGAGCTTCCCGCGCTCCGGGTTGAGATCGTCGATCGAGCCCTGGAAGTTCACGAACGGTCCCTCGATGACCCGCACCTTGTCCCCCTTCTGGAAGGTGGACTTGAGCTTGGGCTTCTCGGCGCCTTCCTCCATCTGCTTCAGAATGCCCTCGACCTCTTCCGCCGGCAGCGCCACGGGCTTGGAGCCCGAACCCACGAACCCGGTCACCTTGGGCGTTGAGCGCACCAAGTGCCAGGTGTCGTCGGTCAGCTCCATCTCCACGAGCAGGTAGCCCGGGAAGAATTTCTGCTCGGTCTCGATCTTCTTGCTCTTCCGGATCTCACGAACCTTCTCCGTCGGGACGATGACCCGCCCGAAGAAATCCTGAAGGTTGAAGATCTTCGCCCGCGATTCGATCGCCGCCGCCACCTTGTTCTCGAACCCCGAGTAGGTGTGGACGACGAACCACTGCTTCGCCGACGTGCTGGTCTCGCTCATGCCCGAATGACCCCCGTGCCTTGAACTAACCCCACCGAAGGACCCGCTCCACGATCCACGAGAGCCCCATGTCCACGGCCGCCAGGAACACGGCCAGCACCACCACCACCGCGAGGACCACGACGGTCGAGTTGGCGACCTCGGCCCTGTTGGGCCAACTCACCCGCCGGAACTCCCCCGCCACCTCGTGGACGAACTGCTTGACGCGCTCGAAGAATCCCATGACCTCTCACTGGTTCCCGAATCTGGCAGGCGTGGAGGGATTCGAACCCCCATCCCCCGGATTTGGAGTCCGGTGCTCTAGCCGTTAGAGCTACACGCCTACAAATCTTGTAATGTTCCGCCCTACTTCGATTCCTTGTGCGGAGCGTGCTTCCTGCACCACTTGCAGAACTTCTTGATCTCCATGCGGTCCGGATGGGTCCGCTTGTTCTTCGTCGTCGTGTAGTTCCGCCGCTGGCACTCGGTGCACGCGAGCGAGATGATGTCGCGCATCGCCTACTCCGCGATCTCCGCGACGACGCCGGCGCCCACGGTGCGCCCGCCCTCGCGGATCGCGAACCGCAGCTCCTTCTCCATCGCCACCGGCTGGATCAGCTCGATCGTCATCGTCACGTTGTCCCCCGGCATCACCATCT